>CAYIUH010000070.1:0-3959 GCA_964366625.1 uncultured Candidatus Saccharibacteria bacterium | reverse complement strand
ATAAGATCGGTGAGATTTTCAGTGAGTTGAAGAATAAAATCTCCAGTGGCTACAAACTGCGTGAGATTCTGAACGTGGTCGATGATATGCATTTCCGTCTTTACGAAGAGAAGCACGAACTCTCGCATCTCTACGAAGACAAAATCAAAAACATGGGTAATGCCGGTAGGAATGGTGGCGAGTACTATACTCCACGACCGCTTATTAAAACTATTGTTCAAGTAGTTGCGCCAACGATTGGAGAGACTATCTATGATGGTGCATGTGGCTCGGCAGGATTCTTGGTGGAGTCATACAATTTCCTTACGCAAAACCAAGCCAAGCTCTCATCGGCACAGATGGCGACACTCCAAAATAAGACGTTCTATGGAAAAGAAATAAAATCTCTTGCCTACATCATCGGCATTATGAACATGATCCTTCATGGCATTGAGGCACCAAACATTAGGCACATGGATACGTTGGCACAGAATATAAACGATATTCAGGAGAAGGATCGTTATAACGTGATTTTGGCAAACCCTCCTTTCGGGGCAGGCATTGGACGAGAGATTCAGCAAAACTTTCCTATCAAAAGCGGAGAGACTGGCTATTTATTCATACAGCATTTTATAAAAAGTCTGAAAGCAGGCGGAAGAGCGGGTATCATTATTAAAAACACTTTTCTAACTAATGGTGACGCAAAAAGTCTTCGCAGTGAGCTATTTAAGAGTTGTGATGTTCACACGATTCTTGATCTACCACCTAAAGTTTTCACAGCAGGGGTAAAAACCGTTGTGCTATTTTTTGAAAAAGGAAAACCAACAAAAAAGATATGGTTTTATCAGCTAAATTTGAAACGAAACCTCGGCAAAACAAACCCTCTAAACGAAGCTGATTTGGCAGAATTTGTGAAGTTGCAGAAGACAAAGGCGGATAGTCAAAACTCATGGAGTATTGATGTCACTGATGTTGATCACATGACATTTGATCTATCAGTTAAGAATCCAAATAAAGGCGGCGAGGTTACATTGCGTAGTCCAAAAGAGATCCTAGATGAAATGAAACGATTAGATAAGGAGAGCGAGAGCATTCTGCTTGGAATCAAAAAACATATTTAATATGAAAAAGACTAAGGATATCAAAAAAATATTAGCAAAAATAACGGCCTTTCGTGTTTTGAATTACAGATCAATTAAGGATTCTGGGCTTATTTCTCTTCCAACTAATGACAGAATTTTTGTACTTGCTGGACAAAATGAATCTGGTAAGACATCAGTGCTCTCAGCTTTGAATGATTTTGAACTTGATGAGCACAATGTAGACACTAAACCTTTTGGTATGAGTACTGGCAGTCAAGATATAGAATGTACCTATGAAGTTGTAGAACCCACGCTATTTATCGAAGCATTAGAAAAAAGAGTTGCTGGAGAGAAAAAAGTAAATCTTGATGGAGGAGTAAAAATATTTAGTGAGAAATTAAAGGTCAAACAGATTATGTTGACTAGAAAATATGACATCAAAACTGGTGGATCAAGTCTGGTTTTGGATGACAGCTCTCTTCAAGCTATAACAGGTGCAATAAAGAAAGAATCTATTGCTTCTGAGGACGGTACTCAAGTAAAAACCCCCATTATTGAAATTACATCTGATGAAATTTCCGATGCTGTATGGAGAACCTTGCCAACGATATCCTTGTTTGAAGAAAGCGACATTCTCCCCGATAAAATATTAGTTGCAGATTTAAAGAGCAATAATGAGAAAGCCGGGGGTTATGGAGCAGTCCGTAACTTTGAAAAAATAGCAAGCGTAAACCTCGTAGAGCTGGCAGAAAATCCCTCTGACGCAGAGAGATTAATGCAAGAAAATATTGCTAACGATGTAATCACTATTGATTTTCAAAATAGCTGGCATCAACGCATCTATGGAAATAATGATGTTCGAGTGAAATTTAAAGCAGAAAGAGATGCCACAGGTCAGCAGTATATCAACTTCTATGTTGAGACAAAGAATAATGAGTTTTTGGCTCCACGGCAACGAAGTAAGGGTTTGATATGGTTTCTCTCGTTCTGGCTTGAATTGAAAGCAACAACTTCCTCTACTACTCCCCAAACAATCTTGGTGGATGAGCCGGGGTTGTATTTACATATAAAAGCACAGAAGGACTTCCTTGCCCTACATCAATTTCTGGCCGGAGACCAAGAAAAGAATCAAGTTATTTATTCAACACATTTGACTGAATTGATTGATAAAGAGCATTTATATCGAATTGGTCTTGTGATTAATTCTGATACAAAAGGAACCACGATTGAAAAACTTACTTCCTCTTTATTTGATACTGAGAGTAAGAAGGATGCTTTACAACCTATTGCTGAAGCAATGGGTCTAGCGCCATTAAAAGATTTCTCTGTTTTAAAGCAGAAAAATATTATTGTTGAAGGATTGTCTGATTTTCACTATTTTCAAGCACTGAAAGCACTGCTTCGACCAACTGCTGATTATGAATTTGTACCAGGGATTGGAATAAAAGAAGGCAGAATCAATCATTTAATATCATTCTGTATAGGCTACGGTCTGGATTGGGCGCTTATTATTGACGGCGGTCGTGGTTCTTCAGATGCTGTTGAAGGAATCAAAAAGGAAGTATTTGATGGAAATAAAGAAAATTTCGATAGAAAAGTAAAGATCCTTGAAAAATATAACGGCATAGAAAATCTTTTTACATGCGAAGATTTAAAGCTTGTTGGTGAGCATATAGTCTGCACGAAAAAACAAGACAAGGCACAAGTAGTTGGTGATAGTAGGAAGATAATGTTTTCCCAGATATTTCACCAGAAAGTAAACGCATATGAAATAACAAAAGATAACCTTGATTCCAAAACACTCGAGCACTTCGAGGAGCTTTTTAAGTTTTTTGACAATGCCTTTACAACCCATGAAAACTAACTGGCAAACAAAAAAACTTTCAATACTTTGTGATGTATTCGCCGACGGCGATTGGATTGAGAAAAAAGATCAGTCGCAAGAAGGTATACGTCTTATTCAAACTGGCAATATAGGCAGTGGTTATTTTAAGGATAGAGGAGAAAAGGCTCGCTATATTTCTAAAAAAACGTTCCATCGTCTAAATTGTACGGAAATTTTGCCTAATGATTGTCTAGTCTCACGATTACCTGATCCTGTTGGTCGGGCATGCATTATCCCGAAGACTGGAGAAAAAATGATTACAGCTGTAGATTGCACGATCATTCGTTTCAAGAATGAGATACTGCCACAATGGTTTGTGGACTACTCCCTTTCACACGAATACCAAAATCAAATTAATTCAGAGGTCGGGGGTGCTACTCGACAAAGAATTAGTAGAGCAAATCTTGGTCAAATTGAGATTCCTCTACCTACACTTGCAGAACAGAAGCGTATTATTAAAAGACTGAATGAAGTCTTTGAGAAATTATCAAAAGCGAAGATGAGCGCAGAACAGAATTTGCAAAACTCCAAAGAGCTTTTTGAGTCTTATTTACAAAGTGTATTTGCGAGTCCGGGAAAAGATTGGGCAGAAAAGAATTTAGGAGATGTCTGCACTTTATATCAAGGAATAGCAATTAATGCCAAAACGAAGCACTCTTTAGTTGAAAAAAGTGATTTACCATTATTGAGAATTAAGGATTTAAAAAACAATACAGTAGAACAATATATTGACCCTAATAATTATCCCGTAAATGCACTTGTGAACGAGTCGGATATTATATACACCAGAACTGGTTCATTGGGTTTAGTGTTTAGAGGGAAAAAGGGTGTTTTGCATAATAACTCTTTTAAAATTGTTCCTAATCCCGAACTGACTAGAGATTATCTGTTCATTTGGTTACAAAATCCAATTTTTAAATCAAAAATTTTAGGTCTTGCGGCAAGGGCAGCACAGCCGGATATTACACATGCTATTTTCAAAATTCAAAAGATTGAAATCCCTCCAATCAAAG
>CAYIUH010000069.1:0-4152 GCA_964366625.1 uncultured Candidatus Saccharibacteria bacterium | reverse complement strand
AAAAACTTAATGATATTTTATGAAAATTAGCCCCCCGTTTTTGTACCTTATGCCTTAAACCAGCATTGTCGAGACCCCTCTTGTGAGAGGAGTCCCCCTCGCCCGTGCACTGGGCGAGGGGGGGTGACCGCTCTTCTCCTTTCTAAGTTTAAGTTTATCATATATATATATATTCGCAAGCAGAGTTATCCACAATACCTAATTAATGTTAAAATAAGAAAATGAAAATTTTAGGCATTGATCCAGGGTTCGAGAGACTAGGAATTGCGGTCTTAGAATCAAGCAAGAAGCACGGAGGCAACGCCTCCGTAAAAGAGCGGGTTATTTTCTCTGAATGTTTTAAAACTTCGGCAAAATTAGAATTTGCGGAGAGGTTAAGATTGATCGGGCAAGAGGTGGGGAGGGTGATAAAAAAATACAAGCCAGAAGTATTGGCAATAGAAACTTTATTTCTAAATACTAATCAGAAGACAGTTATGCGAGTCGCCGAAGCACGAGGTGTAGTAGTGTATGAAGCGGCAAAAGCGGGACTCACGATATTCGAAGCTTCTCCCCCACAGATCAAGATAGCCACCACCGGTTACGGCAGGGCCAATAAAGAACAAATAAATAAAATGGTGAAACTATTGGTAGATATCGATGAAGAAAAAAAGTCTGACGATGAACTAGACGCCATCGCCATAGCGCTGACTGCTCTAGCGCATAAAAAATTTTAGAATTTAGCCATCTTTGTCGGGGTCTTCTTCGTCGAGTCCAAAGTCTTCATGCATACCTTCTGGTATTTCTAGTTCCTCCTCATCATCATTTGTTCTAAAACCATCACCCATAATTTCATCTTCATCGTAACTCATTATTTTAAAAAAGTTATTTAATAATTTTGAGCCCAGCTCAAATTTCTTACTTTGTAACAAAATAAAAAATAGTTGGCAATAAAAAATGTGGATAACTTTAGATTATAACTTTTATAAATCTTTTCTTGCCTATTTTAAGAGTCAGATTTTTAGAAATTTTAGCATTTACATCTGTGATATTCTCTTTTTGGACTAAATCATGCACAGCATTCTCCCCCACTAGACGACGCCACTCGCTTTTAGAAGACAAAATTTTATTTTTTACTAAAACCTCACTTAGAAATTCACCTGTTTTACATTTTATTTCTTTAATTTCTTCTGGAATTTCTTTTTTCTGAAAAGTTCTAGAAAAATTTTCTTCGGCTTCTTGCGCTTCCTGTTCAGAATGAAGTGTAGCAACTATAATGTGTGCAATTTTTTTCTTTAAAATTAAAGATTCTTTTTTGAGATCGAAAAATTCTATTTCTTTTATCGGTACATCTGTTAAGAGCACAAACATAGGAATGATGGCGTCATCCCCCAGAGTCATAATTTTGCCGAATAAATCGCTGGGCTCATCTGTTAGCCCTATTACATTGCCTTCACTTTTCCCAATTTTTATACCCTTCGAGTCTGAAAGAAGTGGTGTGGTCATAACAAATTTTTCCTTCCCTTTCATTTTCTTCATTAAAGTACGACCAGCCAGCATGTTGAAAGTTTGGTCGGATCCTCCTAACTCTAAATCAACGTCCACAACAACCGAATCGTATGCCTGCAATAATGGATAAAAAAATTCTCGTAAATTAATTTCTTCTCCTGCTTTGAGTCGTTCTTGATACATGTCTCTTTCAATCATTTGTTGGAGAGAAAAATTTTGGGCAATATTTAAAATATCAGTCTTGGTAAGTTTGTTCAACCAATCACCGTTATATAAAATTTTAATTGGATTTTCACCATCAAAACGTACAATTTTCGCAGCTTGAGTAAGGTACCCTTTGGCATTCTGGCGTAGTTCTTCGCTGGTAAAAAACTTCTCCCTGGTTTTCTTTTTACCTGTCGGATCCCCCGCCTCTCCCGTACCATCTCCGATCAAAAAAATAACCTCGTGGCCAAGGTCCTGCCACTGCCTATGCTTACGTAAACCCACCATATGACCAATATGTAATTTGTCTCCAGTCGGATCAAAGCCTTGGTATAATTTTAATTTCTTACCAGAACGCAACAACTCTTCCAGTTTTCCCCTTGAAGGATAAATTCTATCAACTCCTCTAGCGAGCAACTCATTAATCTTGTCTTCTCCCTTCATTCTCGAATAATATCATACTTTCTGCTATGATTAAAGGAGTGCAAAAATTTTATAGTATGTATAAAAAATGCAAGAAAAGCAGATTTATCCGAAATCTAGTTTTATTTGGCATAAGTATTTTTATAATAATAATCGGGGCGATTGTTGTCTGGTTAGCTTCGATACAAATCCCTGATTTCCATTCTTTCACTGAAAGAAAAGTGGAAAATTCTACTAAAATCTACGACCGCACCGGAGAAATTTTGCTCTACGACATCCATCGAGACACCAAGAGGACTGATATAACTTTCGAAAACATGGGAGTAAATATCAAGAATGCCACCGTCGCCATAGAAGATTCTGAATTTTATAATCATAAAGGCATCAGGGTTGCTTCTATAGCGCGCGCTATTTTGTCGAACTTTTTTGGCACGGGTCGCACTCAAGGAGGATCAACGATCACTCAACAACTGGTGAAAAATACTCTCTTAACACAGAAGAAAACTTACACCAGAAAAATCAAAGAGTGGGTCTTGGCAATAAAAATTGATAACTCAATGCCGAAAGAAAAAATCTTGGAACACTATCTAAATGAAGCCCCCTATGGAGGGACAGTTTATGGAATAGAAGAAGCAAGTAAAACTTATTTTAATAAAAAAGCGATCGATCTTTCCTTGGCGGAAGCCGCATATCTAGCATCAATCCCCCAGTCCCCGACAACATTATCTCCATATGGAAAAAATAAAGACAAACTAGAAAATAGGAAAAATCTAGTGCTTTCCAGGATGCTTGAACTAAACTTCATTGCAAATGAAGAATATGAAAAAGCAAAAAGTGAGCCAGCCACCTTTGTCCCACAGGCAACGACTGGGATCAGAGCGCCCCACTTTGTTTTTTTTATTAAAAATTATTTGGAAGAAAAATACGGAGCAGAAATCGTAGAAAAGGGCGGGCTGAAAGTAACAAGCACGCTTGATTATTCCCTTCAAGAAAAGGGAGAGCAAATAGTCAAGGAAGGCGCTTTAAAAAATGAAAAGGATTGGGATGGAACTAATGCCGGCTTAGTGGCAATAGATCCTAAAACAGGTCAAATTTTGACAATGATTGGCTCTAGAAACTACTTTGATAAAAACATCGATGGGAATTTCAATATAACAATCGCTTCAAGACAACCAGGGTCTTCTTTCAAGCCATTTATTTATGCTACCGCCTTTAGCAAGGGCTTTACTCCTCTAACAGTCCTCTTTGACCTACCTACGGAATTCCAGAGCACTTGTAATGCAGAGGGTAAAGCCAACCCAGGATATAACCAAGAAGACTGCTACATGCCTGACAACTATGATGGTAAATTTCGAGGACCGCTTAGTTTGCGAAGCGCTTTGGCAGAATCAATAAACGTTCCAGCGGTAAAGTTATTTTATTTAGCAGGACTTCCTGATTCGTTAAAAATGGCAGAAGACCTGGGCATTAGCACATTAAGCGATATAAGCCGATATGGACTGACCTTGGTTATCGGAGGTGGAGAAGTATCTTTGCTTGATTTAACCTCGGCCTATGGAGTTTTTGCAAATAATGGAATTAGAAACCCCTATAATGGAATCTTAAAAATTGAAAGTAGCGATGGAAAAGTTTTAGAAGAATTCCAGACAGAACCACGGGAAGTTCTGGGGAAAAATGTCGCTTTAACCATTTCAGATATTTTAAGCGATGAAAAAGCTCGCATTCCAACCTTTGGTGCGCATTCAGTGCTTTACATACCTAATAAAGATGTCGCTGTAAAAACCGGAACGACAAACAATAACAAAGATGCATGGACTATCGGCTATACCCCATCGATCGTGGTGGGCGCCTGGGCGGGCAATAATGACAATAAGCCAATGAAAAAAGGTGGAGCGGCTTTAGCCGGACCTATTTGGAATAAATTTATAAATGAAACATTAAAGGTTCTGCCAGACGAACAGTTCGAAGAGCCCAATTTAGAAACCGATCCCCGTACAGTAAAGCCCGCCTTGCGGGGCTTCTGGCAAGGCAATGAAA
>CAYIUH010000068.1:0-4210 GCA_964366625.1 uncultured Candidatus Saccharibacteria bacterium | reverse complement strand
TATGCCTTTAATAGCAAGCTGTACGCAGTCTTTCTTAACACCAAATAGTAATACTTTCCATCTAAACCGGGCGTCGACTTTAATTACCCTTTCCATTAATGTTCCCTCCTGTTAAGATTATCATTCCTGGCGTTATGTTGCTTATAGTAAATCACCGTCATAGCTAAATCGTTCTCTAATTTCCTCTTGATAACATGCAGAGCATATTTTCACTGGATGCTCAAATAAATCAACATGGCAAATTTCTTCGCCACAAAGCAAGCAACGTAACAACTCACTTTTTACCCGGCACGGATTCAAATCATTAAATTTACTCATTTTTCACACCCTTTCTTTTCTTTACCTCTCTACCATAAGGCATCCACCAATACAAGCTACAATCATATACTTCACAATCTTGTTTGGAGTCTACAAATCCGCAACAGCATTCCCGTCATTTCTCTTTCATAGCCTTTACCCTTGAAGGCCCAGCCCCCTTTTTCTTTACAATTTCACCACTTTTTATCTTTTTCCGGTATTCTAAAAGTCCCTTTCTTAGCTTTTCGTTCAATTTTGCCATATCGACCTCCCTTTTCTCCTTAAAGTAATGTCAAATTTGCTATGATTTTATAGCGTTTTCGACATTTGGATTGACTTCGTCGACCCTAACCACGTCAAATCTAAAAAATGGGTGTTTTCCCTGTTTATTTGCCATTTAAAAGAAATGATTAATTTTGCCCATTTCGTTTAGCATAGTGTAATTTTGCCAAAACATGTCAAATAAATCACACCAGAATGCTATGCCTTCGGGCGTAGAATTTACGAGTGCTATAAATTTCTCTTGTTCCAGAGTTGGTTTTCCACCCGTAGCCTTTGTCTCTATCCACATTTCTCCAAATTTGCGCTTGATACAATACAGGTCTGACACACCCGGTGTGCCGTTGAATGAAAATCTTTTCTCCCCTTTTTTGTTATATCCTCTAAAAGTTCCTGCATTGTTGATGGGAAAAACTTCCCAGCCCTTTAACGTTAAATAACCGGTAATGGCTTTCCTAACCGCATTTTCGCTTTGCTTTATTTTTGGCATTTTCATAATTAATTTCCTTTAAAAGAATGACATTTTTTGAAGTTTACTTAATTGTTATTTTCAGGAATTAACATTCCTTCTTAAAATTATCTGCAAATACCTGAAACAAACCTTCACTCAAACTTGATAGTTGGCTATGTTCCAGCTTTAAATCTAAATGAAAATTTAATGCCTCTATTATTTCATGCAGTATAGCTTCTTCTTGTCTGGACTGTGGAAAAATGGTTGATATTTCTATACTAAGACTATTTGCGGACATAGTACCAACCGTTGCCTGATTAAGCAAGGGTCGATTCGTAAATTTTAAAGTATAAATGTGTCCACATATTTTTAAATTTCTATCACTTAATTTTATTTGCATCCTTTTCCCCCCGTCTTAATACCCAAATACCCCTAAAACGCAATAGGAGCGATTCCTGCTCTCTGTCCAGAAAATAGAGGGAAAGGGCGCTAATGCTTAGGAAAGTGTCTATTTTCGCCACCAGGTTTCGTTTTAGAGGGTATCTGGCGCTTAGTGGACAAGTTTTTAATGATTTCATAGATAATGTTTTTGTTTTTGACTTGCGATATGTCAATTTTTAATAACTTTTTCAACATCATTCTTCTTCTACCTCATCTCCCATTTCAAAAAATCCCAACTTCCCTGTCATCTTGTAAAAAGGTAGTGATTATAGATTTAACCGTTTGTCTTTACCTTGTAATTTAATAATTTTACACATACCAGCGATTCTGGATGCTATACGATCACCAAATTTGTCTCGTATTTCATCAATTGAAAGATTACTGGTTATAATTGTTTGTAATTGCTCATTATATCTGCGATTAAGAATAATATAAAGTGTTTGCAAGCTAAATTCTGTGGTTTTTTCCGCACCGAGATCGTCAATAACCAATAACGGACAATCTGAATACTTATAAACAATAGTTTCTTCGCATTCCGATAAGCTAAAACAACTTCTGATTTTCATTAAAAGTTCAGGCATAGTAATAAAAACAGGCACGTTTCCAAATGGTTTTGTAAAATTAATACATGGCAGGCTTTTTATAAATCCCTTTAAAATCTGTATCGCTTTGTAAGTTTTTCCCGTGCCAAACCCACCGGTTAGGAACAGGCTTCGTAATTCCAAATATTCATTTTTTACCGATTCAAATATCTTAGGTATTCCAACAGTCCGTTGATAAGCAATTAAATTATTTTTTTTGGCCTGTCTAAGACGATTCCAATTATCCCTATCACGAGATTTATGTTGTTCTAAAGAAAGCTCTCTCTCGATTCCACGCCCAGGAATTTCCCATTTTTTCTGCAATTCAGGTATTGTTAGTATTGTCAATAATTTCACAGGGCAGATCGGCATATTTTCCTTCAGATGTTCCTTTTTCACAATCAAGTCGTTTGCTCCTTCTGGTTTGTCCATTGTGGTTCTCCCATGTGATAAGTTTTTGTTTCCAATTTTTCACCTTATTGCCTTTAGAGTCTATCCAGTTACCTTCATTAAAATAATCATAGAACGTTAAAGCATCTACACGATAGTTCTTTTGTGATATATAATTTTTAATTTCATCGAGCGTTGGAGGAGTAAATATTTTTACTTTACTTTCCTTTACTTTACTTTCCTTTACTTTACTTTCCTTTACTTTACTTTGTGTACTTTCTGCCCTAGTTTCTGCCGCAGAAACTATTCTGTTTTTGTATAACTCTTTCATTCTCAACCGCTTATTATATACACATATTGCTCGTTTTTTTATACCGTTACTCGTTAAAATACCACTTTCCCTATATTTTTGCAGATCAAAACAATGATACTTGAGGCACGTTTCTAATATTTCTGCATATTTCTGTTCAGTTATTTCCAGTTTTCTGCTGAATATCTGTCTAGTTTCTGCGTCAGAAACTATTTCAGCATTTGGAGACCTATAGATTCGTTCGAGATGAAAGAAATAAAATACGTAACCGTCTGCGCCATGTTTCATTCTTAGCGCTTCTATTTTCTCATCATTATAAGCATCTGTATCGTGGGGAAAATAATCAAGCCCTTCTTTCGTTGGCCTTGCCAT
This sequence comes from uncultured Candidatus Saccharibacteria bacterium, assembly GCA_964366625.1. Taxonomy (GTDB): domain Bacteria; phylum Patescibacteriota; class Minisyncoccia; order Phycocordibacterales; family UBA9973; genus UBA9973. Next base: position 1,089 of record CAYIUH010000068.1, on the reverse strand, counting down.
TTAGCTCTCCTGACTTATTTATTGTATTAAAGCCTTGTGTCGAATAACTTTTTTTGTGCCTGATAAAACTGGATTCTTTTTGTTGCCCCTGAATAATATTCTTTATCTATTTCACAAGCAATTAAATCAAATCCTAAATCATGGCAAGCCAGCGCAATACTTCCACTACCCAAATGTGTATCAAGTATTTTATCCCCTTTTTTAGCAAACTTAGTCAAAAGCCAATTGTATAAAGATTTTGGCTTTTGTGTAGGATGTATCGGCTTTTCTTCAGCAAATAGGCTATGATTGAGTATTTTAATAATTTTAGATGGCATATCGAAACTTGTATAAGCATATTCACAGGCAGAAAAATTCTCAACGGTTTGACATTTATCCCATACGATAAATCCTCTACATGGTGGTAAATGCTCGAAATAATTTGCGCCCCAAATTATTTGATTTCTGCTTACCCTGAATAATTCCGTAAAATATTCCAGTGATGGTCGAGCGTCCCATTTCTTAGCATTGTAATCGTTTCCCATATTAAAACAGCTTCCAAATTTTACCGTACTTTTAGTGTGTAGACCACCACCTGTATATCTGTTTTTTACTTCTTGCAATCCGTATGGAGTATCGACTATGGCCAAGTCAAAGTGCTTGTCTTTAAATTCTTTCATTAAATCCATACAATCGCAATTTCTTATGTCCACTCTTTAATCCCTAATTTTTTATAAATTCTGCGCATTGTTGAATTTAATGCTACGCTTCCGCCAAACGACTTACCTTGACTTTCATAGTATGCTTTGGCTTCAGTTAATAACTTAGTTGCATGTCCTTGTTTCTTTACGTCACTTTCTATGTCGTAAAGTGTCGCCCAGTTGTCTCCAACGCCAAAATGAGCTGTGCAGGAAAGATATGTAATTTCATCCAACTCCATGCCCATAATTTTAATTTTTTTGGGTGTCATAAATTATTAATCTGGCCATCGCCAGAGCCAAAGCCAAAGCCATCGCCAGAGCCATAGCCAAAGCCAGAGCCATAGCCAGAGCCATCGCCAGAGCCATAGCCAGAGCCAGAGCCAGAGCCAACGACACTCACACCGCAAAG
>CAYIUH010000067.1:284-4257 GCA_964366625.1 uncultured Candidatus Saccharibacteria bacterium | reverse complement strand
TGCAGGGTAAAAATTCTCCATGATAGCGAATTTGAGCAGTATAATTTTCTTTTGGATCTGGGTTCCCATTTATCCAATTTGTATTCCTTATTCTAAAACTCGTTGGAACATTAAAACTTATCCCTAGGTCTTGCCTAGGGAAATTGGAAGATACGATTAAAATATTTTTCTTTGAATCCTTGCCAACTATGTAGTACCTTTTATCATTCGATCCTTTTTTAGTAATAGTGAAACCATGACGCTCGCCAAGCGTAGAAAAAACTATCCCGGAGTGCCAACCCACGACTTCACCTTCTGTGTTTAAAACCTTTCCCCTTTTTTCTTTTATATAATGTTTAAGAAAATTTTTTAAATCAACAGCGCCCAGAAAACATATACCCTGGCTGTCTTTCTTTTCCGCCACCGGTAGTTTAAATTTCTTGGCCAATTTACGAACTTCGGTTTTATGAAGATGTCCAATAGGAAATAAAATTTTCTCAAGTTGTTTCTGCTCCAGTGTCCAGAGAAAATAACTTTGATCTTTGGAAGAATCAATGTTTTGGCGAAGCTGAAAATGCTTTTTAGCATGGTCTGGCCGGGGGTGTGGGGCCCCGGAGATCCGAGGACCTGATAAAAAGTCATCTTCAGCTTCGCCAATTTGCGCATAATGCCCCGTAGCCACATAATCCGCTCCCATTGAAACAGCTTTTTTAAGAAATGCGCCAAATTTTACATATTTATTACACATAATATCTGGATTGGGTGTTCTGCCGGCTTTATATTCACGAATCATATAATCCGCAACTTCTTTCTTGTAAATATTTTTAAAATCAAAAGTCAAAAACGGAATATCCAAATGCGCAGCCACTCGCATGCTATCTATTCTTTCCCGTTCCTCATTACATAGAAGAAAGTCCGGATGCCATGTTTTAATAAAAACTCCCACGACTTCATAACCCTGCTTTTGCAAAAGAGTCGCCGAAACAGCGGAATCAACCCCACCCGAAAGCCCCACAAATACAACTTTTTTTTTCATAGTTAATGTAGTTCCATTAACTTTTTGTAAAGGAGATATGTTGCCCGGGCATCTCCAAGTCCAGTATGCGCATCTTCATTTTTAATGCCAAAACGTTGACACAATTCACGCAAAGAAAAGTGTTCGAGGTCGGGTTCTCTGTGAAGTTTTGCCCAGGCGATAGAAATCGTATCAAATTTATGATAATGCATTTCGTTTATTGTGCCTGTTTTAGAAAATGCATATTCCAAAAATCCGGAATCAAAAGCAACATTGTGTCCAACCATAATACAACCCTCGACTTTTTTAGAAAAAATTTTCATGGCTTTTCCCAGAGTTTCGGCAGACCCCCAAAGCTTTTCATCATAGTGACTGATTTTTAAAGAAACTGAATCGGCTGTTTCTATGTGTTCTGGTTTTATTTTTAAGGAAAATTCTTCAATAATATCGAAGTTGGGCGTAGTAATGATACAACCGATTTCAACAATTTCGTGTTTTTGTAAATCAAGACCAGTGGTTTCTATATCGATAAAAGCTAAGTTGTGTTTTCGCATGTTTATTTCAAGTATTTTTCCTTATTTAATTTATGTTCTTCGAAGTTCTTTGCATAATAAATATTACCATCCTTGTCATGTAAATAATATAAATAAGGAGAACTCTGTGGGTATATCGACGCCTTTATTGCTTCTAGACCCGGGTTCCCGGCAGGATCCTTAGGCAGACCTTTTGTTTTATACGTTTCCAAAACTGCATCTACTTGCAGTGGCATTCCAATGGCAAGTCTTTTCCATAAAATTCCAGAAATAAATCCTCGATCTGTGTCTCCTTTGGCTTCTTTTTCAATGATTGATGCCATTATAATAATTTCTTTTTCGCCTCGATTGGAAGAAGCTATGTCTTTGCGAATAATTTCGATTTTTTTATTAAAATTTTCAGTCATTGATTTGATTACTTCTGTTTCCCCATCAGTAGAAAAGAAAAAATAAGTGTCAGGGAAAAGATACCCTTCTTTTCCATCGACCAAACTAATAAAATTATCTTTATTAAAATTTTGCAATTTCAAAGAGAAAATTTCAGAAATTTCATAATTATTAAATCCTTCTGGAATTGTTACTGTAACGGGGGCAATATGGCGTTCACCTCTTGCTATGCGTCTAGCAACTTCATAAACTGGTAGCGATTTTTCAAATTGATAATCAGCTGATATTATTTTTTTATCTCCGCCATAAATTATTATAAATACTTCAAAAACAGACCTCGATCTAATAACATTCTCCTCTTTTAATTTATAGGACACGCTACGCAGACTCATTCCCGGCTCTATTTTAAAAATAGAGTCAATGGGGAAATCAACGGGCGCATTTAAAAAAAACAAAAAAGCCAAAGCGCCACAAATTAAAATAATAATTTTGGTTTTCATCTATGTCGGTAAATTCGTAGGCGGAGAAGCTTCCTTTGATTCGATACGTTCCAGGGTCGGAACTTTCAAAATCTGGCCCGGGAAATGCCAGAGGGTTGCGAGCTCTTCAGTATTTAAAACAAAAGTTTGCATGTGCTGAAAAGGTAAAAAAAATGGTTTTATTAAAGTCATAAATATGGCATGAATGATCGGCTTGGGAAATATAGTTTCAAAAACATGTATCGAAAAAATATGATGTCGGAGAGGAAGATGGAAAAATTCTCGCTCCCGATATTCGTGAAGTTTCCTGTTTGCCAAAATCATTACTTGTCTTGAAGAAAGAGTCAAAACGCTACTATTCAGAGCGTCTCCTTGGGCTGAGTTTATACGGGTAAAACCATTCACATCCGGGGCTTCATACTGACGAAAAATCAGACGAATATTTCGGGAGGCATTGGTTCTGGTACCAAACGGATATATTTCTTTCTTGGCAACATATATAACCCTAACACCGGTTTCAAAACCAAGTTTGGAAGTCTTAGCGCTCATGGCCTTTGTGGCTCTATCAAGAATAGAGGGAGTACGAATTTCAATTCTTGCCTCTTTGCCGAGATCTCCGGGACCCGTAGGTTCACCCCGTGTTCTCCTTGAGGTATAAGGTTTTAATAATTTAATTAATTCATTTTTTGCTTCTTCTATCCAATCATGTTCTCCAAACCAGGTGCCGTGAGTATGATACATTTTCTTGGAGGGCGTAATAATAAACTGCACCCATGCTTGTTCACCCTTACCTAAAGATCCAAAAAATTCTATAACTGGCGAAATCGGATCAACTTTTAACTCTTCTTCCGGATCTTTATCTAGGGCATAATCAATGTAAGTCTTGATCGGATAAGCTTCCGGCTTCAGCAGACCAAACTCGCACCCCCAAGCATTCCAGGAACTTTGCGGAGTAATTTCATCAACTGCTAAAGTATAATCCTCAACAACCTTTACTTGAGACTGCGGATATTGCGCATACATTTGAGTTTCGATCAAACTCCTAAGGCGTGACGGCGTGCGAATATAGAAATGCACCTGTCCTTCGAGAGAAACAATTTCAAGAGAAAACCAGAACCACACCGCTCCTTGCCAATACTCTTCTTTACCTCCTTTATAACTAAAATGATAAAGGGCATTAGATATGAAAAGCTCCATAGCTCTCGGATTACGCAAAACATCCCTCGGCGGAATAATTTCTAGCAAAACAAACTCAATGCCAGAAATAAAATCCTGCTGTACATAGTGTACCCAGACAATCCAGGCCAAACGACCCAAAATCATCGCCCCAATAAAAGAAAGAATCTCTTTCTCTAAATTAAATTTCCAAGCGAAAAATATAAGGATCAAAATAATGATCTTCAACCAATGCTCTATTATCGCATTTTCCACAGCTTCAAAAAACTCACTCATACTTATATTTTAATACAGAAAGAAGAAAAAACAAAATTGAAAAACTCAACACTAATATAGATGTGAACATCTTTAATATTACTACCGTTTTTAAGCTAAAACATAAAACCCGTTTTTGCCTTTCTTGA
>CAYIUH010000067.1:0-274 GCA_964366625.1 uncultured Candidatus Saccharibacteria bacterium | reverse complement strand
AAAATTGACTGGTATAGTATTCTTTTTTCAGATAGCGCCTCAGATAGCGCCTAAAGCGCTATCTGAAAAATCCTCTTCTTTTAAAAGAGACGCTCCTCTTCTTTCTTTTATTATCATGGAAACAATTTCATCACAATGTCTCCTGAAACCTTTACTACCACCAAAAATTCCCAAAATTATTTTTCCTTCCATGGGAGAGATAATCTTAAAGTTGTTATTTTCATACTCATAGTCACTGGCAAAAATTAGATCTGTCTTACTTTTTGGAATATTA
>CAYIUH010000066.1:0-4365 GCA_964366625.1 uncultured Candidatus Saccharibacteria bacterium | reverse complement strand
ATGGAGCCGCATGCGTATTTTTAAAGCGCTCGGCTTTCCAAAAGTTGTAGCTGCGCAAAATGCTAAAATAAATGCGGCGGCATCAGCGATTGGCATTATCACAATCAAAAACCGGACGCCTTTAGATTATATAAATGTTGGCATGCATCTCCAAAAACTCTGGCTTACCGCTTCGAAACAAGGTTTGTATATTCAGCCTCTTGCTGGTTTACTATTTCTTAAGCTTAGGATATTAGAAGGGGATACCTCGGTATTTTCTGCAAAACAAAAAAATATTATAGACGAAAAATATGCGCTTGTACAAAAACTCTTCGGCATTACTGACGAAACTATCGCATTTATGTTTCGTGTTGGAGTGGGCGACACCCCAAGTGCACATTCTTCAAAATATAATCTAAACAAGATCCTGACCGCGTAAGCTATAACAAATATCTTATTCGACTTCGACGTGATTATTGAATTTTTAAAACCCGGTGCACCAAACCCTACAAAAATCTAAAAAAGTTACCATTTTTGTTGATGGAGAATTTATCCCCTCATATAGTGGTGCAGCTAATAGATTTCACTATTTATCTCGGGCTCTCCAAGAACACACCGATACAGAGATAATTATTATTCTTTGTGATAGGGGGTGGTCAGATATAAAACAAATAAAAAGAGAGAGTTTTAAAACTTATTTAGTCCACCCTAAGTTGTTTAAAAACATAAATTTTTTGACCCTAATTTTAAAAAAAGAAGGTGTTGATATTATCCAGTTTGCTAATTTAGAATTAGCAATAGAAGTCGGGATGCAGCTCTCTAATAATTTAAATAAACATCTTATTTTCGAGGCTCATTATGAAGATTATGAATTTGCAAAATCGGTTGGCGCATCAGAGAATACTTTGGATAATATATTATTTTTACAAAATACATTTGGTAAATATTTTGACAAAGTTATTGCTTTAAGTGCTGAAGATGCTAAATTAAGTAGAAACATGAGGATAAATCAGGAAGATATTACAGTTATCCCAAGTGGTGTGTATTTAGACGATTTTTCAAAAAGCTGTTTTGATGATTTATCCAAGAAAATTGTATTTTTTGGGAACATATATTTTGATATAAATTTAAAAGCCGTAGAAGCAATTAAAAACACGATGTACCGAAAGCTAGCTGATGCAGGATTCAAGTTTTATATAATTGGAGATATCTCCCGGGCCGAAAAAGAAAAACTCAGAGACAATAAATTTCTTATTATAGGCAAACAAGAAAAGCTAATTAAATATTTCAATAAATCTACAATTGCACTAGCCCCGATATTCAAAGGTTCTGGTATAAGAGTTAAAATTTTAAATTATTTAAATGCCGGCATTCCTGTCGTTACAACTTCAGAAGGAGCAAGAGGTCTGCGCAGAAAAGACTTGCTTATCATCGAAAACGATTTGGGAAAATACCCAACATTAATTGAAAAGTTAGTAAAAGAAAGAAAAACATTGATTAATTTATCAAAACTAGGGAGACGATTTGTAAGAGAAAATATGTCCTGGGAGATTGTATCAAAATTAGTTTCAAAAGAATATGACTATCTACTAAAAACTCCAGTCATTCCAAAAGAAATTGCTGTTCATAAAATATTAAAGTTAAAATTTGGAGATCCTGTGTGGATTAAGGAAATTATTAAAAAGAAAATATTCAAAAGAATATATCCATATATTGGTGTTGATCGATATACTGTAATAAGCAAAAAATGACAAAAATAATTATTGCGTTAGAAGGATTGCCATGTTCGGGTAAAACAACATTTTTTAATAAATTTAAAGAAAGAAACACGGACTTCTTCTGTACCTCAGAACTTTATATTGATACAAATAAAGACGAGCCCAGCATCATGATAAGGGAAAGGTATGCAATTGCAGAAATTTTAAAAAAGAAAAGTATTGATTATATAGATCAAAATATATTACTTGATAGATCATTTCTCTCAACGCTGGCTTTCTCATATTCAAAGTATAAGACTACCGGCGACATTAGCGACTATATATATAATCTGAAATTTATGAAAGAAAATAGACAAAATATTATTATTCCTGACTTCGTAATTGTACTTGTCATAACGCCAAAAGAAAGCATGCGAAGAAGGCGGGGGATGATCAGAGATGACACCTTAGATTTTTGGAAAAATAAGATTTTTTTACAATATTATTTGAACTATTATTATTCAAATGATCTAGGAAAGATAATCGCCCAAAATAGAATCACTTATATAGACACAATGAAGGTTAGCGAGGAAGAAACGTATAAAATCATCGTCGATAAAATAAAAGAAACTTGCAAATAGATATTTTAGTTATAACTGTGTATAAATAAGTTATGGAAAAATTTAAAATGCTTCGGCACCTAGAGGAGGAGAGTGAAGCCACAATTAATAGGGATGGGGATATTAATACAAAAGAGATTGATCTCCTTATAAACTTTTATATTCCTTCAATCATAAACGAGGTCAGATCCGAAAGGTATGATCGCATTGTAGTTATTAGCAGTGATCGACAAAGATCCAAGCAAACAGCCGCTATTTTGAAAAATGAAATTACGAAACATATAAGTATACCCATTGACCAAGAAACTGATCCTCGGACCTCTGCAGAAAATCACGGCGAATACAAAGAAGGAATAGATGAGGATAACCCATTAGTTAAAAAAGCTAAATTTATTTATTTAAGAGAAACTTTCGAAAAGAAAAATATCTGGTATAGGTATGGAGCCAGTACAAATGATTTTGATGAAGAGACTTATCCCGAACTTACTGAAATATTTGATAGCCCCGGAGAAAATCAGATCGAATTAAATATCCGAATTTATAGATTTATATTGGATTTACTTAGCAGAATCAAAAAGAATCCTGAAACACTATTTGTCCTATCAACACACTATATTGTAATGTCTAGGATATTATCACTTCAACATATTGCAGGGGAGAATGATTCTTTTCTCTCTTTATTTTATCAGCCACAAGGTGAACTATATAAACACGAAAATGAGGTTACTGAAAAAATGATTGGAGGATGGGGCAATTTTTATGATTTCTTTACAACTAAGAATTTTGTTTTTGATGTAGATATTTCAAAATTAGAATCAATACAAGATGTCATACAATCTGATCTTGATATATTAATAGCTAAATATATGCAACATTACGGAAAAGAAATTTAAGAATAGTCATCCTAATATATTGACTTTAATTACACCTACAGCGAGCCACACGAGTATACGTAAACCCTTTTAGCCACTCAAGCGAACTAACCATCCTACTAAGAATCAGAAGTCCTTATAATTTCACCGTTATAAATAATACTTTTTGGTCCATCTATCTTATCATATATGTTTAAACTTTCTTCTATGTTGTTTGTAAGGGGTTCGTTGTGTAAATTTAATGAGGTATTCAAAACTACATATATACCAGTTCTATCACCAAATTTTTTTATCAAATCAAAAAGAAATGAGTTGTTTTTACGATCAACTGTTTGCACTCTTGCGCTTTTATCTACATGAACTGCACCTATAACGTTCGTTATTTGAGATTCTATAACTTCATACCTATACAGCATGAACGGTGATATTTTTGGTCCAATAAAATATTCACTAACCTTGTCTTCCAACACAGCTGGCGCCACTGGTCTATAAGATTCTCTCTGTTTTATTTTTTCACTAAGTTTTCTTTTGACTTCTAATCTGTCTGGTCTAGCAATAAAAGACCTATTTCCTAAAGCCCTCGGCCCTATTTCAGATTTACCGTTATGTAAAATTAATATTCCGTCCTTCAATAACACCTCTACAGCTTTGTCTAGGGTTTCTGAAGTATAATTAAAATTATCTTGTCCTTCTCCAAGAAAAGGGAAATCTACCACCGCTCTTAAATCTAGTATAATACTAATTAAGATACACAACGCGCCAAGAGATTGGCCGGTATCATCGCAACAAGGAGCTACTAAATGTTTGAAATCCGGAAATTTTTGCATTACTTTTGTGTTTAAATCTATATTTAAACCCGCTCCCCCTGTTAATATAATGGCTTCTTCGTTTACAAAAATATTTTTAATAATATAATTTATATTATCTAAGCTTTTATCAATAAAAAACTTATGAACAGTAGCGGCAAAATTTTTAGCTTCTTCGGTTTGTAATACTGCTTGGCCTTCTAAATCATGAAAATTATTTTCTAGTATTTTGAATACTTCAGCGTAGTTTGCCCCCTCTATTTGTTTGAAGATTTGTTCAAGAAGGTTATAGTATTCGTCTTTCACTTTGCCAAACCCCGCTAATGCCATAAATTTTCCTTCAGATGGATATAGGTCGTGTAGTTTTAAAACGTAAACAAAAGCTGAACAT
>CAYIUH010000065.1:0-4687 GCA_964366625.1 uncultured Candidatus Saccharibacteria bacterium | reverse complement strand
TATTGAATACAAAATTGGTGAGATTTTCAGTGAGTTGAAAAATAAGATCGTCAGCGGCTACAAACTGCGTGAGATTCTGAATATTGTAGACGGCATGCACTTCCGTCTGTACGAAGAAAAACATGAACTCTCGCACCTCTACGAAAACAAGATTAAGAACATGGGCAACGCCGGCAGGAATGGCGGAGAATATTATACGCCACGACCTCTGATTAAAACCATTGTAAAAGTAGTCGCGCCGACTATTGGCGAGTCAATCTATGACGGGGCTTGTGGCTCTGCGGGATTCTTGGTGGAGTCGTTTAACTTTCTTACGCAGAATCAAGCCAAGCTGTCATCGGCGCAGATGGCGATACTTCAAAACAAGACGTTTTACGGAAAAGAAATAAAATCCCTTGCCTACATCATTGGTATCATGAATATGATTCTGCACGGTATTGAAGCGCCAAACATCAGGCATATGAACACGTTAGCGCAGAACATAAATGACATCCAAGAGAAAGACCGCTATAACGTCATTCTGGCAAATCCTCCTTTCGGGGCTGGTATTGGGCGGGAGATTCAACAAAACTTCCCCATAAAGACCGGTGAGACAGCATCTCTCTTCCTTCAGCACTTCATAAAGATACTCAAGGCAGGTGGACGTGCAGGTATTGTTATTAAAAATACTTTTTTAAGTAATGGGGGGTCTAATAGTGCAGAGGCAAGTCTTCGCAAACTACTTCTTGAGAGCTGTAACCTGCACACGGTACTTGATCTCCCTGGAGGTGTGTTTGCAGGGGCAGGAGTGAAGACCGTCGTGCTCTTTTTTGAGAAAGGAAAGCCAACGAAGAAGGTATGGTTCTATCAACTGAATCTAAAGCGCAACCTCGGCAAGACTAACCCACTGAACGAATCTGACTTGGCGGACTTTGTGATGTTACAGAAGACGAAAGCAGACAGCGATAACTCGTGGAGTGTAGATGTTTCTAGTGTTGACCATGCGACATTTGATCTGTCGGTGAAGAATCCAAACAAGGGTGGCGAAGTCACGCTTCGTAATCCGAAAAAAATCTTAGAGGAGATGAGTGAGTTGGATACTAAAAGCGGAAAGATTATTAATGGTATTCTAAATAAAATCTAATTTGTATGTTGGATGTAAATTTTAATATAGAGAATAAATTCGAAAGTAGTTTTTGGAGTTTCTTAAATCCAAAAAGTTGGTTTAAAAAACATTATACGAAGGAAAATATTAATATCTTGTTTATTGATGATAAGGATATGCCTGTTGTTGATAATCTTAAGAAAGCTGGGTATCGAATTAGAAAAATCAGAGATGTAAAAGACATAGACGACGCTGAAGTACAAAATGCAGAAATTATTTTCGTTGATTATAGGGGTGTAGGAAAGAACATATCTCAAACTTATGAAGGACTTGGACTAGCAGAGAGGTTGATGGAAAACTATGCTGCTAAGAAAAGAATTATTCTGTACTCCGCTTATAATTTCTCGAATGATGTAGCTCTAAATGAGATATTCAATAAAGTCCATAATCGCATATCAAAAAATTCAGATACTTCTGAATTTATGAAATTGATTGAATTAGAACTCAAAAAATTGTAATGATTTTTTACGAAATTAAAAGTAAAAAAGACGGGAAAGTCATTGTTACAAATATGACTGGTTTTCCTAATGCAGATAGGTTCACTCTCAATAGAAATACAAAACTAGCTGACATCTCTGCTATAAGTCGCATAAAGGAATCCAATGAGTTTTTAATTTGGGTTATTTCTGTGGGTGACACAGATTTGTTCAACTCTTCAAAAAGATTCGGATTAGTGGTTGACACTTACTTTGAATTGGCCGGAAAATATTTCGAGTATTTCCTAGCCAAGATGAATGCCCATTCTCATACGATCACAACTATTCAAGGACAAATGTCTACTAAACTCGAGGGGATAATAAGTAGAAAACAATTCAGGGCTCATACTTACAATGAATCTCTAGACAAGATCAAATCTATAATTTCTGGGAAAGAAGATGAGTTATCGGAAATATTATTTTATCTAGACAAGCGTTTATTTGATATGAGAAATCAGATTGATGGTTTTAATTTGCTTTATGCAAACAAAAATCTTGTTCTTAGTCCAGAGGATTATAATCTTGTTAATGTAAAGAAAGTTTTATTAAGTACCGTTACTCCTTTTCTTGATCAGCTACGAGAAAACAAAGTAAGGTTAGTCATTGACGGCATAACCGATCGCTATGCACAAGAAAATAAAGTAAATTTAAACTATAAGTTTTTCAATCTAGCCCTTTACAACTTTTTTGACAATATTGCTAAATATACTAAAGATGATTCCGACCTAAAAATTACTTTCCAAAAACAATCGGACAGTTTTTCTATACTTTTTGAAATGATAAGTAGATATATAGAAGACCATGAGTTCGAACTTATTTTTGAAGATGGTTATTCAGGAAAACATTCTGCTGGCCAATCTGGTAACGGAATAGGTATGTTTTATACAAAAAAAGCATTGAATATGATCGGTCTTGATATTTGTGTTCAGAGTGTTAGTGGGGTTTATACTTCTGGAGAGAATAAATATTCGAGCAACGCATTTAGAATTTTTAAAATCGTATGAGCAACATCTGGCAAACAAAAAAACTCGGTGAGCTATGCGACATCAAAACTGGGAAAAAAGATGTCAATCAAGGAAATCCTAGTGGGGAGTACCCATTTTTTACTTGTGCTAGAGAGCATACATTTAGTGACGAATATTCCTTTGATACGGAAGCACTTCTTGTTGCAGGGAATGGTGATGTTGGTCATGTAAGTTACTACAAAGGAAAATTCGAAGCGTATCAACGTACTTATGTTTTGTCGGGCTTTAAGAAGGTGTCCCCATGGTTTCTTTATCTCTTTTTGAGTGGTTTTTTAAAAGATGTTGTTTCGAAACAGAAACTTGGCAATACGATGCCATATATAAAGATGGGAATGCTCACAGAATTTGAAGTCCCTCTTCCTCCAGTAGCTGAACAAGAACAAATTATCAAAAAACTTGATGAAATTTTTGAAAAAGTAACAGCGGCGAAGGAGAATGCAGAGAAGAATCTGCAGAACTCAAAAGAGCTTTTCGCATCGTACCTACAGAGTATCTTTGCTAATCCGGGAAAGGATTGGGAGGATAAAAAATTGGGAGAAGTTTGTGGTTTTGTAAGAGGGCCATTTGGTGGAAGTCTAAAGAAAAGTATTTTCAAAAAGGCGGGCTATGCTACACTTTAGATATGAGTAAGCTTATACCTAAAAAGAGAGGTGATACATTGGTAAAAACCATAGAAAAGAAATATGGCGTGGATTTGGACTACCGATCCGATGCCAAACTTCATACAGTTTTAAAAAGAGAGGGTCTTCCATCCCTTTCAAAACTTCTTAAAATGACTCAGAAAAAGAACGGGTGAGGTTTCTGCTTTATGAACGAACTCGACTTCATAAAAGACCCCTCGTTGCGTAAAACCGTCAAAGATTCCATTGATTACACCTACGTATTATTCGAGGAATCAAAAAAGAAAACTGATAATAAGTTATTTGAGGAAGAAACATACAGAGTTATTGTTCTCTATGTTATTTCAGTAATAGAAGCAATTTTGCTCTATCTATATAAAAAAGGCGGGTACGAGATGACATATCTAGATTATAAATTTATCAATACGCTCCCTGAAGCGTACCGTCATGAAAATAGTCCGGGATCTCGAGTGATTGTCGCTGTAGAAAAAAGCATAAGTAAAACGGAGCATCAAATTGGACTGTCGGATCTGGTGAATTTTTTTAGAGAACAAAAGAAGATTCTAACGCCAACAGCAAAGAAGATACTAGAGATTAACAACCTGCGTAATACCTTTCATCTCAGTAAGCCTCGTGAAAAAATCGTTTGTGACATTACCCAAGTCGAACAGGCACTCAAACTTCTCGTTTATGTTATTCAGAAAGCTCCGAAGGGGCTGTTGGTAAGGTAATTATGAACGAATCTGAGACACGAGCTGAGTACATCGACCCAATGCTCAAAGCGAGTGGCTGGGGCGAAGTGGATGAATCTAAAGTCCTGCGGGAGTTTCGTATCACCGAAGGCAAGATTCAAACAGGTGGAATACGTAGCAAACCTGAAATTGCCGACTATATTTTGGTCTATAAGAACCGCAAGATTGCTGTTATTGAAGCCAAACAAGCGGAGCTACCGGCGACTGAAGGAGTGGCACAGGCCAAGTCGTATGCAGAGAAATTACACATAGATTACACATACTCCACCAATGGCAAAGAGATATATCAGATTTCGATGAAGTCCGGGCACGAAGGGATAGTAGAGAAGTTCCCCACGCCAAATGAATTGTGGGACAAGACCTATTCAGACCAGAACGAATGGAAGGAAAAGTTTGCCGCTGTTCCGATAGAGGGCGACCACGGCAAGCGTTATTACCAAGAGCTCGCCATCAACAACTCACTGGACGCTATAGCCGAAGAAAAGACACGGATACTGCTCACAATGGCGACAGGGACTGGCAAGACGGCTGTGGCGGCTCAAATCTCATGGAAACTATTTCAGACACGCTGGAACCTCAAGAGAGACGGCACACGCAGACCGAGGATTTTATTCTTGGCTGATCGGAACATTCTCGCCGACCAAGCATTTGGTAATGACTTCTCTATATT
>CAYIUH010000064.1:0-4722 GCA_964366625.1 uncultured Candidatus Saccharibacteria bacterium | reverse complement strand
GGGATTGTAAAATCTTGCCAATAGAAGAGGCGGCAATACCCTTGCCAACACTGGACATAACTCCCCCCACTACAAAAATATATTTTGTTGCTTTTTTTTGCGCCACTTTTTTATTTATTCAGATATCTTCTAATTGCGAAAAAACTTGAAATCACTCCAAGGATTATACCCGATAATAATATTATTGCAAAAATTTGGAAAAAATTTGAAAAATAGTAATCATACATGTCAAGTCCGAGGAAATTTGTCATATTTCTCCCCAACCATGCTGTCGCTGGCCAGAAAAGGATCAGGGTTGCAACAGTGGCAATAATGCCATAAATTACTCCTTCGAACATGAAAGGCCCTCTAATGTGCATATCTGAAGCCCCCACCAAACGCATTACCCCTATTTCTTCCTTGGAAATAAAAATGGTTAGTCGAATTGTGTTGAAAGTTACAATAATAGAAATAATTATGAGAATAAACGTAATTAAAAATCCAAGCTTTTGTGCGCCAGAAATAATAGTATTCAATCTTTCTATCACTAATTTGTTTTGATGATAATTAATCTTGTCTACGATGGAAGCTGAGCCGGATACTAATGCATTGTCCCCTTTCATAAAATCTGCGATACTCTCGTATTGAGAAATTTCCCTGGCTCTGACGTTAAGGTATGCGCCAAGCGGATTAGTCTCTATCTCGTCTAGGGCGGCGATCGTTGGATAATCATCTGAATGTCGATCGCGGAAAATTTTAAGCGCTTCTTCGGCAGAAGTATAAGAAACACTTTTTACCTCCGGTAATTTTTCAAGAGATTCTTTCAAGAGAATAATATTATCCTCTTCGGCGCCAACAGTAAAATAAATTGTCACATCTACCTTATCTTTTATTGTGTTAAGAGAAAGAAAAAGAACTGCCTGTAATAAAATAATTAGAGTTACAACAGAAAGAGTGATGGTCATCACCAAGACTGCCGCAAAAGAAACCAGTCCTCCCCGGATAAAATTTTTAAATCCTGCTTTAATAATTCTTTTTAATTCGATCATATTTTAATTACTAAGGATAATCTTTTGCAGGGGTTTCGAGGCTGACGAGCCGAGAACTTCAGGACTTTTTTCACCAGAAAAAAGTCCGTACCGGAAAAAGGTTATCCTTAGTAATTATATCACATTATTTATGATGCTTGGTATCCCTAATAATCTTCCCTTTTTCCATTGTTACCACTCTCTTCCCGACAGAATCGATAATGTCACGATTGTGGGTGGTTAAGATCACCGTAGTGCCGAGATCGTTTATTTTTTTCAAAATTTGCACCACTTCGTGAGTGTTGATGGGATCCAGGTTCCCCGTTGGTTCGTCGGCAATGATTATTTCGGGTTGATTTATAATCGCACGAGCGATAGCGAGACGCTGTTGTTCGCCGCCTGACATTTGATTGGGAAAGTGGTAGAGGCGATGACTCAAATCAACTAATTCTAAAACATGTGGAACATCTGAAGATATTTCTTCTTCTGTTTTACCCACCGCTTCCATGGCAAAAGCAATATTCTCGTAAGCGGTTTTGTTCTGTAATAATTTGAAATCCTGAAATACCACCCCAATACGACGACGAAATTTGGTTAGGGCGCTATTCTTAAGTTTGTGCACATTAACAGACTCAAAAAAGACCGTCCCGTCTGAAGGATTTTCTTCCGCTAGAATCATTTTCGTTAAAGTAGTCTTGCCTGCGCCCGAGTGTCCGACAATAGAAACAAATTCTCCCGCCGTGATGGCAAGAGTCACATCATCCAGCGCCACCGAATCTTTATATAGTTTGGAAACATTGTTGAAATAAATCATATTTGGAAAGAGCAGAAGTAATTTTTAAAAAGCCTTGCGCAGGAGATTAGAAAATAAAAATGGTAATCCATTTATTATTTTCTTGATCGACGAGCAGTTCGCTAGCAAAGCTTTGCTAGATAGATTGCTTTTTAAAAATTACTTCTGCTCTTTCCTCACTATATCACAAATTTTTCTCCGCCTCAATAAACATTTCCAAATCCCCATCCAAAACTCCGTCAACATCTGACGTTTCCACCTCGGTGCGATGATCTTTGACCATTTTGTAGGGATGTAAAACATAAGAACGAATTTGATTCCCCCATTCTATTTCCACATTTTTTAATTTCATGCTTTCTTCCAGACTCTTTTTTTCTTCTTGCGCTTTTTTGAAAATTTTTGCCCGCAAGATGGAAAGCGCTGATTCTCGGTTGTGTTCTTGGGATCTTTCCCCTGAAGCATGAACCGCAATGCCAGTCGGAATATGCGCAATTCGCACTGCCGTCTCTCTCTTATTGACATTCTGCCCTCCGGGTCCAGAAGAACGAGCAAATTCGATTTTTAAATCATTAGGTGGCAAGACAACATCTTTTTCTTCTATTTTTGAAAATTTTGGTAAAATTTCAACTAAACAGAAAGAAGTATGGCGTAGCTTTTTTGCGTCAAATGGTGAAACTCGTACTAGGCGATGAACGCCGGATTCATTCTTCAAGGTCCCATATGGACCTTGTCCTGAGCTCGTCGAAGGATTACCTCCTATTTCAACAGAAATATTTCTGTATCCACTGTGATCATTTTTATTTTCATGTATCAAGCGAGTTTGCCAGCCCTTTTTGCTCGCATACTTTAAATACATTTCAAGGAGCATGCGAGCGAAGTCTTCCGCATCTTCTCCGCCCGCCCCGGAAATTATAGTTAGTATGGCCTTGCCCTTATCATATTTTCCCAAGCCTTCTTTCTTTAGTTTAAGCTCCGCTAATTCAGCAAGGACTACCCTTGCTGAATTTTTGTCTAACCAAAAATCTGCCTCAGACATTAGATTTTCTAATTTTTTTATTTTTTCGTCAATTATATTTACATCTTTAGGCATGTTTGTGATTATAGCATAAGACAATATGCATTTATTTATTTTAAATTGTATAATTATGCAGTATGAAAATAGATATTAAAAAGACCATAGACGAATTAATTGGTGGAACACCTATGCTCGAAATACTCACACAGAGACCTGATTATAAAATTTACTTAAAACTTGAATATTTTAACCCTGGTGGAAGTTTTAAAGACAGAACAGCCTTTGCTTTAATAAACGCAGCAGAAAAATCTGGTAAATTAAAAAAGGGTATGAAAATTTTTGAATCTTCTTCCGGAAACACAGCCAAGGCGCTTGCAATGCTTTCAGCGGCACGTGGATATGAATTTACGGCAATTGTGGACAAACACGCTCCAGCGGACAAACTAAACTCTATTCGTGCTTATGGTGGAAAATTACACTTTTGCACCGATGAAGAAGACACCGAAGGCGGACATTTGGTTGATATCCGAAGAAAAACTGCGAAAGATTTAGCTGAAGAATCAGGTGGTATTAATCTGGATCAATATGACAATCCAGAAAATCCAAAAGGTTTTTATAATACTCTGGGTAAAGAAATCAGCGAACAAGTGCCAGATGCAGACTATCTTGTGGGCACAATAGGCACAGGTAGTTCCCTCTCCGGTTCGGGGCGCTATTTGAAAGAACACAACAACAAACTGAAAATAATCGCTCTCGAACCTAAAGGATCTAGTCATTTCTCTCCGCATGGACATGGCTATTTTATTTCCGGACCAGGATACCCGGCTGGAGCAATTCTACCTAAAAACATCGACATTAAACTTATGGATAAAAATGATTATGTCTCCGACAAAGAAGCATTTAACACGATGCGATTTTTCGCAGAACATAAGGGCTTAATGGTCGGAGATTCTAGTGGAATGGTGCTTTATTATGCAATGAAATTTGTTAAAGAAAAACCAATCTCAAATAAAATAAATAAAGTTGTCTTGATTATCGGTGATGGTGGTGAAAGCTATCTCTCACACGCATACAACGATAGCTGGATGGTCAAGAATGAACTTCTGGATGAACATGTGACAAAAGAATTAGCGGAATTTTATATCTAACAAAAAATCTGGAGCCGATGGACAGACTTGCACTGTCGACCCACACTTTACGAAAGTGTTGCTCTACTACCTGAGCTACATCGGCTTTCAACCATAAAAACATTCTAGCCAAATTTATCTAAAAATCCAATCCATGATAGAATAAACAAGTGAAAGATCAAGCAGGTGAATATATCGGCGACATTGTGTATGGCGCCAATGACGGCATTATCACCACCTTTGCCATTGTTGCGGGAGTAGCTGGCGCAGCCCTCTCGCCTGCTATTGTGGTTATCTTGGGAGTAGCAAATTTACTGGCTGACGGATTCTCAATGGCAACCAGCAACTATCTGGCACGCAAATCAGAAAAAGAATATCACGAGAAATTAAGTGAGGAGAAATTAAGTGAGGAGAAAAACCCAATTAAAAACGCAGGAATAACTTTCGTTTCTTTTGTCGTGGCTGGTGCTATCCCCCTTATTCCTTATGTTTTGGGAGTAGAAAATCATTTATTCGCTTGGGCAATTTTTTTCACTAGCTTGGCGCTTTTCACTGTGGGAAGTCTGCGTACTCTTATCACCGGTATCAGATGGTGGCTGGCGGGCGCTGAGATGCTCCTGATCGGCTCATTTGCGGCTCTAGTTGCATATTTTATAGGATATACTTTGAGTACCCTGATAAATACCCCTTTGTAGAAGAATCGGATTCGGGAGTACCTTTACGATACCGCTAGAACCTACTTTATCAAAAATTCATAAGGAACTCCAGCGTGCCTCGCGC
>CAYIUH010000063.1:0-4738 GCA_964366625.1 uncultured Candidatus Saccharibacteria bacterium | reverse complement strand
TAGCCATATTGAATAATATTTATATTCAAAAATTGCCCAGGAGATGCCGCCTGAATCAATCCATCATATAAACGTTCCGGCACATCGAAATACTGATATATATCGCCCGAAGTAAACTCCACCTCTAAAACGGCTGACTGTGGATCGTAGCCGATGGAGCGAATATTAGTTGATGTTACTGGTGTTCTATACATAACTGTAATTTATAATTTACTTAACGCACTCAAAACCTCGTCCACATTTCCATTGTGAACCAAAAAGAAATGTAACTTGCCTTTGCCAAGTTTTTCCCAGTCCTTCGCAATCTCTGTTTTGTATATCGTGTCTGGGTTGTTTAGCCTGTCTTCGCCTTTCCACTCAAGCGCGACAATACCTCCTTTCTTCGTCACCGCGACAAAATCAGGATAAAATTTTCCTTTTTTCCAGCCTTGGATATAGAACGGATCGACTTTCTCTCGATTTCGTACCCAAAATTCTACATTGTCCAAAGCACCGAGGTCGATGCGCTCCATAAATCCACTTTCTTCACCATTGACCGCATCTACTCTCTCGTACAAATTTTTATTAAAAACATGGTGTGCTGGAGACTTCAACGCGATAGTCGCAGGGTAAGAATCAAACGGAGTAACGACCAATTTTTTCTTCGCTAGTAAATCAACAAATACTTTTTTGGTATGCGCCTCAAGAATATCCGTTATTGCTATGCTCAAACGATCTGCAAACAAGTACCGATTCACCGAAAGCTCTGGCAAAGAGCGTTTGCTTTTTTTGATTTGTGCTCGAACGGCTTTTTCAATAAATGCCACTTTATCTTCCGGACTCACCATGGGAAATCGTAGTTTCTTATCGAGCCACACCACCAATTCTTCGACAGAATGGTCGCCATCAAGATATTTGTACGGAAGTGACAACTGTTTACCCTGAAGCCACTCATCATCTTCGGTAATATCTATCGTTGCCTGTCCATCGAGGTCGTAATGTATTTTAAATTCAAAATCCACACTCTGCTTGGCAAGTTCAAAATCCTCGCCCACCAAATCCTCAAACGAGAGCTTGTCTTTCCCCAAAGACATCATTGGCACTTTTAAATCTTTTTTAATTGCCTTTTTTGCCTCCAGAGAATTAGTATAGTTTTCTGCATCAGTAGCACCAACAAAATCAGCTTTGCTGTATCCGTTATCTTCAAGTCCTTTAATAACTTTATTCGCCGCATCATTAAAATTTGGTGCGGAAGCAAACACATAACTTCTATTCAACGCTTCATCAGTTTTGCGTTTCGCATTTGGCATACGGATAACTCGCCCGATAATTTGTTCAACCGCAATTTTTGCTCCCAAGTTTGCGACAGAAATAAGCACATAGGCAAAAGAGCAATCCCACCCTTCAGCGAGAGCATTAACGGTGAGGATGTATCTAACTTCGCATTTCTTATCAAACAAATTTATACCATCAAGTTCATCTATGTCCGATGTCTTAATCTTTATCTGCTCCTCTTTGATATTTCTATCCAAAAGCATTTTCTTAAGTTGTTCAACCGTAACCGTCGCCTTAACTTTGCTCTTTGGCTGTGCTTGGAGAAGTGCTATCGGGCGAATATATTCACCTTTTAATTTCTTCGTTCGCCTTTCTAGTTCTTCACGCTTCATCAATCCATCAGCCACGACTTGCTCCCATTGTGAACGACTCTCCAGCACAATCGGAATCTTGACCATTTCCTCAACCTTTAATTCAGATGCGCTCGTATTAACCAAGACGTTACTGCCTTCTCGCGGAGTAGCGGTAAATTCAATAACAAACGATGGCTTCAGTTCGGACAAAAACTCGATAGACAATTCTCCCGATGTGCGATGTCCCTCGTCAATTACCACAAGCGGTGAGTGCTTACGGATAACATTTGCGAGAGAATTTTTTACAGAACCCTCTTTGTCTTTGTCTAAATCTTTTTCGTCTTTCAAATTTTGGAAATGATCCATGAGTGAGCCATTCTCTTGATACACCTTGTATTTCTTTTGGATTGCGGTTTCATGTCGGAAAGCAACAACGCTCGCCACGATAATACAAAGATTATTTCGCACATCTTCCGGCGTGATAGTGAGAGCTTCCTCGTTGGAAAATACTTTAAACTTTGTATCAAAAGATTCGTTCAGCATTTCATAATGCCAGTCCTTCGAGTCTTTAAATTTTTTGAGTGTTTGTGTTTTAATCGCATCAGACGGCACGAACCACATCACAATGCCCGTATCCATCTTGTGTTGAAGCGTCGTCGCCATGATACGCTCTACGGCTTTACAGCCGACGAGTGTTTTTCCTCCGCCTGTGGGAATTTTCACGCAGACAAAAGGCACTTCGCCATATCTCTTGTTGTATGTTTCGTTCGTGATTTTATAAAACGCCAAATCGGGAGTGATGTTCGGCTTCTTTAGCAGAGCCATAAACTCCTCAAGTGTTTCTATTGCGTTTTCTTGGTAGCGTTTAAGTTTCATATATTTTATTTATCCGTGGGAGTTGCGAACGGAATCGATCGAGACCATATATTTAATAAACTTTCCACCAATTGTTTTATTCTTGGTAAATCGTCCATCAAATCTCCTGCGGAATATCGTTCCTGACTTTTATCATTTGCTTTCGGCATTCTCGCAAAAACGGCCATTGCCTCCTCAACACTCATGTTTGCGCGTCTTGCCATATCTTCTGCCATTCTGACTTTCTCATTTTCGGAAAAGGGTAGTTCGTAAAATTCTTTATCCAAATGAGCAATTAGTTTGTTCCTATTCGTGATAATTTTGCCAATGATATCCTTATTCTGTTTTTCAATTATTTCTATCTCTTTCTTTAACTCATCTCTGCAAATTTCTTTAAATGTTTCCAGTCTAAAGGGTTCATTTCTTTTAGATTCGGAAAATACTTTTCCAAGATTGATGATAATACTGTGCATGTAAGCTATGTCTGATGTCGGTAAATCCAATGATATTTTTTTAAATAGTTCCTTATCATTATTTGATAACCTTTCAAAGTCGGAAATGAGTTTCTTGGATAGGTCAATTATTTGCCAAAAGTTTCCCCATATGTGACTTTGTTCTTGAGTTGTCATAGTTAATAGACTTTTATCTCATAAGGGATTTGCTTGAAAATAATCCCCCTTGCTTTCAATTCTTCCTCATCAACCAAACAACGATCGGCATAAATCACCGCTTGTCCTGTAATTTTCAATTTAGACAAAGCACTTCGTGTAAGATCGTTTTTATTTTTGCCCGTGTATATCAGATAATACGAAGTACCGTGACTTTCTCCAACAAACGGATCTTTAACCGCTTTCTTATTTATGTTTGTTTGTGTTTCGGTAAAATAAATATATGTAGCCAACTCATCATAAGAACACGCCTCGTTTATTTGCCCCTTTTCATTAAAAAGTGGTTTTGCGAGTTTACTAAATTCAAAGCCGTCATTATATTTATTTTCATCAATACATTTCTTTAATCTCTTTTGTGTAATTTTTAATACAGTGTCATCTTCCATTTCCACAATGATAAATTGCCTATTCCCACCATCTTCTTTATTTAAATCCATAACAGCATGAGCGGTCGTACCAGACCCAGCGAAAGAATCTAGTACGATAGGATTTTTTCCTTCAGTAGACATTTCAATTACTCTTTTTATAAGTTTTATAGGTTTTTGACCCATAAAATCGATTTTTTCGCTGTTAGCGCCTTGCAGATTGTAAATATCATTCCATAGATTATTTGCCATCTGACCCTCATTTTCTCGCTCGTCCCAATATGCTTTTTCGGACAATGAATTGCCCTCAAAATATAATCGTCCGTCATTCTCTAACGCTTTTAATTTCTCCTTTCTCATTCGCCATCCTTTTTTAGGGCACTTCCAAACTTTTCCGCTATTATCTACAAAATCATAAGTAGTTTCAGGACCAGGGCCACCGGTCTTTTGCAAAGGATAAAGACGATATACCCCTCGGCCATCATTGTCGTTCTTGTTATACATTGCCTTTGTGCCCTCAGACAAAGGTTTATAAACATGCTTGAATTTATACTGATTGGATTTTGAATACCAAAATATATAATCAGTGTCCTCTGATAAATTTCTGGAAACAGTTTTACCGCTAGAACTTCTTAACCAAGTGATTTGATTTCTGTAGTTATCTTGTCCAAATATCTCGTCCATCAACAATCTTAAGTTTCCACATTCGTTTCCATCAATCTGTACGAAAATACTTCCATCTTCCGAAAGTAAATCTCGAAGTAGTTTTAATCGAGGGTACATCATACAAAGCCACTTATCGTGCCGAGTTAAATCTTCACCCTCTCTCCCGACTGCTTTTTTGAACCATTCTCTTATTTTTGGAGAATTAACATTGTCGTTATATGTCCAACTTTCATTTCCGGTGTTGTATGGTGGATCAATATAGATACACTTCACTTTGCCTTTATAGAAAGGCATTAGTGCTTTGAGAGCTTCCAGATTGTCGCCGTGAATAATGAGATTTTTTGACTCTTTGCCAACAGACGCGCTCGGCACTTTTTCAAGCAACTTAAAAGGCACCTCTTTGTCGTGGTTTACTACCGCCTCTTTTCCAATCCAATTAAGTGTTGCCATAATCTTTTTATAGTGGTTTTTGAAAAGATTTCAACCAACCGTCAAGGTCGTTGAGTGCATTGTTTTGACTTTGTGTAAATAATCCTTGTACATCCCGTAAGAGCTATTGAAGCGTAAAGATACCATG
>CAYIUH010000062.1:0-4754 GCA_964366625.1 uncultured Candidatus Saccharibacteria bacterium | reverse complement strand
ATAGGAATTCCTGCAAACTATATCTTAAATCCCCAACCAATCAGGGCAATAACTCCAATAGGATTGTCTTTAATTAACCCAGAACAGGCAACCCAAGCAAATAGAAATGGAAAATGGTATTCTCCCGGTAGTGAATATGCATTGCAAATAATGTCTGCAATTAGAAATGCAATCCCAATAGACGAAAGAGATATTAGACAAGTTGATCCACGAACGGTTCCAGAATTCGATATTTTGCTTGGAGGATTTCCATGTCAGCCGTTTTCCATGATTGGAAAACGCGATGGGTTGAGCGACCCGAGAGGACAATTATTTAATGAGGTTGTTAAGTTTTTGAATATCAGAAAACCGAAAGCTTTTGTGCTTGAAAATGTAAGGCATCTTTCGAGACATAACAAAGGAGAAACTTATGCTTTAATAAAATCAGAACTTGAAAAAGCTGGTGGTGGGTATAAAGTGGTTGAGAAAATACTTGACTCTAAAAATTTTGGAGTACCACAACATAGAGAAAGAATCTATATTGTTGGAATAAGAAACAAGGACAGCCATTTTGAATTTCCAGAGTTAAAACAAGAATTTGGCGATAATAAATTAAAAAATATTTTGGAAAAAACGGTACCAGAAAAGTATTATTTATCTCAAAAATATTATAGCGGCTTATTGGCTCACAAAAAAAGACACGTGAACAAAGGTAGCGGTTTCGGTTGTGAAATATTGGATCCTGAAGGTGTATCAAATACGCTCGTATGTGGCAGTATGGGACGAGAAAGGAATTTAATTAAAGATAAACCGGTGCAAAAAAATAAATGGGGGATCAGAAAATTGACAGAACGGGAGTGTGCTCGATTGCAAGGTTTTCCAGATTGGTTTGAAATTCCAGTCTCAACAACACAGGCATATAAACAATTCGGTAATTCTGTTTCAGTTCCAGTGATAAGAGAAATCGCTAAGGCACTTAAGAAGGCAATGAGGGGGAGTTCTGTTCCGGTAGTTGTGAAATCTCGCGAAAAAATTCTTCGTCCTTTAGCGCAGGCTTATGTTGTTTAAACATATCCTTAATCTCAATCTTAGAAAGTGCTGGCAATACTTTGTATCCACCGAAAAAATTACTTTTTCTCATTAAGAAACGAATTTTCGCTTCTTTTTGGGATTCAAAAAGTTTTGGATTTTCAATTACAAATTCCAACAACGCATGCGTAAAAATGCGACTGCGACCTTGAGTTCCAGTTAGAATCGTTCTTGTATAATCAAGCATTGAGAAAAATTCTCTAGTTAGTTCAAACGGATCAGACCTTTCTTGGTCGTAAGTTACATGAGCTCCCCACCACAACATTGCGAGTCCATGACGAGCGAGATTTGACGCTCCTGCTCCAGACACAAACCAGTGCTCTATTATATAACTGCCCTTTTTCTCAGTAGGTTGGTTTTCTATTGGCCATCTCTTTTTCATGTATTCCCAGTGCTGAACATGCGCCAAATATGACCAAATACGACCACTTGTCGCTTCCGTGGGAGAAAAAGATTTATACGCTTCATAGATTTTGATAGCATTTTCAAAGTCATGTTTACCTTTATCATCAGGTAGAAGAAGGGTTACATCTTCCGAAACAAGGACGCCGGGATTTACAAGCACTACCGATTCAGAAAATCCAGAAAACTTATCATTGAGATATAGGTTTACACTATCGTTTGCTTCAAGTTTGGCGATAGTATCAAGAACAAATTCGTTTTTAAATAGTTTTAATGGTTGCATATTATTCGTCATTGGCTGAAATAAATTGATTCACTACCTTTAGCATTCCCCAAAGAGACCTTTCGACAGGGTTACTGAGAATCGCTTGCGCGATCTCGGGAACATTTTCAGGTTCCCATGATAATTTACTTATCTTTTCGTCAGTGTTTCTCCGAGAATCCATCACTTTATACCAACTTAAATTTTCATACTGCTCGCTATCAGACATCATTTCTGTTAAAGCATACATTAGAGCAGGAAGAACAATGGATGAATGGAACATCGGGGCAAATTGATCGTAGCCAACCAGTTTACGATAAAATTTGTAATCACCAGCGGGTAAATGCACAATGATTTTTTCTTCTCCCAGGAAAAACTTGATCGGACCATTTAGCATCGAATATGGTCTAATTTCCATAAAATTTGAAACCGACTTCTGGGCTTCCCATTTTTTCTCTGCAAAGAAATGATCTCTGCCACCATAAGCCAAGACATCACCTTTTGTAACTTCCATTTTAAAACCGGCATAATCCTTGTTCGCTTCTTTAATTTCGTAGGGGAAGATTGACTGGTCTGCCACAATAAAGAAACTAATTTCTACAAAATCACGAAGGTCGGTTGAAGGAATAATAATGGCTTGTTCTGGATCATGAGAAATATATGCGACTCGAAACAAAGTTTGGGGACATTGGATTTCAGTAAGAAAACACGCTTCCCGACCAGTGATTAACTTCTCAATGCTATCTTGTACTAAGTCATGGATAACATTGATTACGATCTCATCTCGGCTTTTTTGAATGGAATGAGTAACCTTGTAATTACCAGACGGTATGTCGTCTTGCAAATTAAGCACGGGATGAGGAAATGATAAGTGATCTATTTTCATATTTGATATGCGGTTACATTTAAGGCATAGCGTTCTGGCGAATCGAAGGCGACACGAAGTTTTATTGTTCCACTTTGATCAAAAGAAAGTCCGTTGATTTTCTCTCCCGATACTTTAAAACTCGCGCCGGTTTCATCAGCAGCTTTTAATATTTTCACTGGGGCATAGGAATCATCCGTCCCAGCTTGAATTACCAACGAACAAGGAGTATTACTTGGTCCTCCTCGAATTATCATTATATGTTCCTCGGTGCCACTAGCTCCCTTTGATGCAAATGTTCTACAAGAAATATTTTCAATAATTCTTCCATGCTGATTGCCATTCCCACTATTCTTTTTACCCTTTCTTTTTGTGACTTTCACTCCGCTTCTGTCATTTCGAGGAAAATCGACACCATGTCCAGATGTATCTTCTTGGCGATTAGTGATGATGGGAGGTTGAATTACGACAAGATTGGGTTTTTTTGATGGCATACGCTCATCGTCTCCAGTTTCTGCTCCGGTTTCTTCTGGACTGTACTCTCCAGTTAATAAGATTCCTCCACCAGAAGGAATTCCTGATTCATTCTCTCCTGGGAGATAAATCAGTCTTTCGAGTCCAGGAATATGAAGAGATTCTGCATCACGAGATTCTACCAAATCCAGAATGACTTCGTTAACAAAATCTCTAATTTCTTTTTCGGCAATTTTTGCATTTTCTTTTGATTTTGGATCTTCCTTGTCTTTAATAAATTCGTGACTCCATTTGTCATGCGTGGCGTTTTCCATTTCACGCAGAATTTCATTGCCTTTCTTATTTGTATTATCGCAAACAAACACCCCAGCATACGATTTCATTGATGGATGAGACTTTTTTTGGATTACCATACCCGTACCGCGCATATAACAGATACGACTTTGATACTTTTCACCTACAAGGATGTGAAGTGCACATTTTCCCAAAATAGGAAAATTTCTTGGATATACTTTGCCATTTTTATAAGCATTGTAATAAGGTAGAGGATTGGGATTGTCTTTTGCGTCGGGTTGATCGTCAGTAAAATACTTTCCCATTACTTCCTCTATGTTTTCCTTTGTTATTAGGATATCACCCACTTTAACCTCAAGAAGACCGGAAAGAATGGAATTCCAGAAATAATTTAGAACAGATTTTGCAATGTGTTCCTTCCAGTTTTCTGGATCTTCATATCCGACTATAAATATGTCGGTTCCGCGCTCTTTTCTTTGAAAAATTTTCGGAATATCGTCAACATTTCGGACGGGTTTTTGTTCAAGGTAACCGAATGAACCATCTCCCTGCATTGGCTTACCGTCTTTCTTGTGACTCACAAGCCTAAGCTTTCCTTGAAATACAACTTTGTTATTTTCAATGACGCTCGAGACAAAGATTGTTCTTAATAACGATGCCGCAAAGTATGCTCCTTTTCCGAGACCGAAAGATCCGCCTTGTCCTTCTCCTTTTGATGTTGAACCGATGGATTTTAGTAGACTGTAGTAAGCATCCTTTTGATCTTCGTCGGCACCTGTTAATCCGCAGGTATTATAATCGCCAATTCTAAAAACGCCGATTTCTTTATTTGATTCAAACAAATCAAGCGCATAATCAAAAAATTTTACACTATCTTTATCGTGTTTTTTGTATTCTCTGCAAGCGCTGAAAATTTCTTTAAGTCCCTCTGGGTTTGGCAGGTCTGAAACTTTTAGCAGTTTCATTTCAAACACCGCCTTCGCTGGTTTTTGAATACTAGCATCAATTATGTTCTGTATTGATTCCCTGGCTAGATAATAAGCAACATTACCATCGAATCTATTTGTGACGGAATCGTTAAATCCCGTTTCCGTACCTCCGCCTGTCGGAGCAAACTCGTATATCAATTTCTTATTGTTTGCAGTCATTATAATTTAAAGTCATTACTTTTTTTAAAATGAAACTTTGATTTTGTTTCTTTTACCCTTTTCTCAATTTCAGAAAAAATTTTATCCACCTCTCTTTCGTCATATTCATAAAGTTGGTTATTGGAACAATTTCCCAAAACTTTCAAACGATGAAGCACCGCCTTTGTGCGGTGGGTAGCAAGTCTTTTAAATCTATCTCTTTTTGTTTCCGTCATATTCTAATAGTTATTAACTATATATG
>CAYIUH010000061.1:0-4802 GCA_964366625.1 uncultured Candidatus Saccharibacteria bacterium | reverse complement strand
TGTTATACATGATTTATGGATACCAAAAAATTAGATGAAAAATTTCTTGCCCGGGATTTACCGGCAGAAAATCTAGAAATTAAAAAATCGGAGGGGAATTTTTTATTTGATTCCAATAATAAGAAATACATTGATTTTTTAATGGGTTGGTGTGTTGGAAACATAGGATGGGGAAACAAAGAAATTAAAAAGAAAATCAGTGAATATGGAGGGCCTGATTATGTCCGTCCTAACTATCTCTATAAACCATGGGCAGAATTGTCAGCGTTGCTGGCAAAGATCACACCAGGAAAGTTACAGAAAAGTTTTCGTGCAACAGGGGGCACAGAGGCAATAGAGATTGCTCTGCAGGCCGCTATGTCACATACCAAGCGCCACAAATTCATCTCTATTGAGGGCAGTTATCATGGCCATTCAATTGCCGCGATGAGTATTGGATCGTCCGAATTTAGGAGTTGGTATAAAAATCTTCTGCCGGACTGTTATAAAATCAATCCACCGCTCAATGAAAAAGCTGTTGAGAAAGTTGAGAAAATCTTAATGCAGGGTGATATTGCGGCACTAATTATGGAGCCGATTATATGCAGTTTAGGAGTAGAAATCCCGACAGAATATTTTATGCGCCGTGTTCAGATTTTGTGTAAGAAATACAATACATTATTTATAGTTGATGAAGTTTGCACTGGCTTTGGACGAACTGGAAGACTTTTTGCTTCTGAGCATTTTAAAATAGAGCCGGACATTATGTGTTTAGCAAAAGGTATAACTGGCGGTTATGGTGGATTAGGGGCAACAATCACCACAAAAGAAGTTGCAAAATCAATGGAGTATGATTTTAGTTTTTATTCAACTTATGGCTGGCACCCATTAAGTACAGAAATTGCTATTGTTAACATAAAATATCTCCTTACACATAAAAATAAGTTAGAAAAAAATATAACCCAAATAGGAGAATACTTTAGGAAACGGCTTTCTAAAATGAAATTTAAGTATACTGCAGAAATTCGAGTGAAAGGTTTAGCAATAGGAATTAAATTTATAAATAAAAATTATGCTACTGAAATTTTGAGAAAAGCTCAACGAAAAGGCGTGCTTTTAGCTTTACTCAATAATAAAACACTGGTTCTTTTTCCCGCTTTAAATATTGATAAAAATACTGCTAAAACTGGACTGGATATTTTAGAAAAATGTTTATAAAAAAAGTCTCGAGTTGTTGTTCTCGAGACCATTGGCGTTATTTTCCTTTTCAAGAAAGGGGTGGAGCAGGGTGGGATTGATTACCCACATATCCGGGAAGATGCCCGACGCTCTGTATCTAGAATTTGAGCTACCTGCCCCATATATGCTATACTTAAAAGAACAAACGCTTATAATTAGATTACTACAATTTAATTTCGTTTGCAATAGCTGTATTCAATTTTATGACAAGAAAAAATGAAAAAAATAGGCTTACTATAAGTTTAGAAAAGGAGATACATACAGAACATTACCCAATCGTCGTGGCCGAAGGTTTAGATGTTGTTCTAAAAACAGATGGGTACAAAAGGCTACCCAAAGTACAAACCGGTAAGGATGAATTTGGTTGGGAAAATGAAAAAGAAGAAAAACTTATTTTAAAATACTATACACAAGTAAATAGTATTATCATTTCCAATATTTTTAATATTGATTCGTCTCAAGAACAGGGTGATTTTACCCAAAAGCACTTTGCTGATCTCTATAAAAAACTAAACAATGCTATAGGTCGAATCTCGCAGTATTTAGACGCTCCTTATGTTTCTACAACGAGGGAAATTAAAATTGAAATTAGAGGAGAAAACGCTTCACAGGCAACTAAACTCCTATTGCCGGTTTTTAATAGGGTATACACAGAAATGGAAAACATCGGCTTCCCTAGTGTGGATATGTTAGCACAGACGAAATCATTAACACAGGTTTTATTTAGTTTTCCAGAGTAATATTATGGAGGAATTCAAAAAAATAAACAGTGATGCTGAGCAGAAAAATAAGTGGGGCGAGACAGTGGAAAGATATTTTGAAGCCGCGGATATTACGAATGAAGAAGTTAATTTCCCTGCGATAGTAAAATACATTGGAGAAATTGAGCGACAGACTATACTTGATTATGGGTGTGGCAACGGCCGCTTTTCAAGGAAAATTGAACAAATGAAAGCCAAAAAAGTTATTGGTGTAGACAAAGAACAATCAATGATTGATTTGGCTCAAAAATCTAATCCCGATTCTCAAGTCGAATACCATGCGAATCCCGATAATTCTCTATTGTTTCTACCGGAAAACTCAGTGGATAAAGTTATGGCGAATTTAGTCTTTATGATGTCTCCGACAAAGCAAGAAATGAAGCGTGCATTTCAAGAGATACAAAGAGTATTAAAGAAAGATGGTCTGTTTGTGTATTTAGTCACACATTCAGCGTTCATTGAAAGAGGTGCCCCAGATTATAAAAATGAATTTGGTGAACCATTTAACTATTTTGCGGAGGAAAAACCATACAGGTTTATACTAATGGATTCACATGGACAGGAAATAGACGAAAAATTTTATGATTATCACTATACGCTGTCTACCTATATAAATATGGCGATAGAGTCCGGTTTTACCATAGTTGGTGTAGAAGAAGTTGGATACAGTGATCCTGGCATAGCTAATAAAAATAATGTTCCCCAAGAATTTCGACGATTTCCACAGTCATTGATTGTAATAGCCAAGAAGTCGGAGACTTTAGAAAAATGACTCGTACTCGGCGCAATGCGAAGTTTACAAAAGTTTCATCGCTGAAAGGAGTTTTACCGGATTATCTTCGAAGTATACTTTTGCTCCAGTATCTTTATGGATTTTTTTAAAAGTTGATTCCATTATTTCTGTGGCAATAATTTCCGCTGCTCCTCCTGTGTTTTTAAGTACTCCAATTTCTCTACCAAATTCGTAAGCTTGTATAAATTCATCTAATGTTCCATATCTACCACCAATGATAATAACTTTATCGCAATTCATAACAGTTCTAATGTTGCGATATTTATAACAAGCCATCATGTTATTGGCATATTCGTAATTTTTAGGAATAAAGAGTAGCTCGCTAAAACATTCGACAGGATCACCGAATCTTTTGATGTGATCTTTCAAGTTGGTTGCTGGACTATATCCAATCACTCTGCCACCATTATTAAACGCAACCTTAACTGCCTCAAAAGGAGCACCCGGACTAGCGCCAGTTATCACAACATGCCCATGTTCGGCAAGAGATTTTCCGACCTCTCTTGCATATTCATTGACTTTTGGCTCTGAATCTCCTGCAGAACCGTAAATTGCAACTTTCATATATCGAATATTTTATTAACACTTCCACATATAACTATCGTATTCTCCGTGAGACCATTTCTTCAAAGACTCCTCGAACATTTTTTTAATCTTAGGGTCGTCTAGATCAAAGGAGTAAAAATCATGCCCCAAAACTTTCTTTTTCATGTACAACTGTCCAATGTTATATTTATCAATTTTAACGGCCTCTATTGGGATAACTTTCTTAACTTTAATTCCAGCGTCAATAATTGAGCTTACTTTATGGGGATTATTCGTCAGAACTTGCACGCCTTTAATGTCCATGTCCTTTAATATCTGAATGATCTCATTGTAATTTCTACGATCGGGATTATTAAAACCAGACCTTCTGTCCGCTTCGATAGTATCATGGCCTTTGTCTTGCTCCATATATACCCTAACATGATCTTTTAGACTCAAACCTCTTCCATCCTGATTATACGCGTGTATCATCAAACCTTCTTTATTTTTTACTATTCTTCGCATTGCTTCATGTAGTTGCTCGGCACAATCACAGCGAGCAGAACCGAAAATATCTGCCCAGACGCAATTTGAATTTATCCTAAATAAAACATTACTTTTCCCTTCAATTTTTCCTTTCTTTAACGCAAAATAATTATTGCCAGTTTTGAAAGTATAGAGATATAAATCTAATGTACCACCAGCGATTCTGCTGGGAACTTTCATTGGACCAACTTTCTCAAAATGTCGTTTTGTTTTTTTCATGTTGAGTTTTTATTAGTTAATAATTTATTGACTAATTTCCTTAGCAATCCTCACAAACTCTCTAACCTTTTCAATGTCTTTTTCTCTGCTTCCGTCTTTGTCGGTTTTGGTCTTTGAATCTACTCCGAAAGGTCTTACTTTCTCTATAGCCTCTGCCAAATTATCAGGCCCAAGCCCACCAGCCAATATGACAGGAATAGACACTGATTCAACGATTTTTTTACTTAAATTCCAATCATGCGTTTCTCCAGTTGCGCCAAGTTGGCCATCATTTTGTCTCCTACTATCAAGAAGCAGAAAATCTGCTTTTTTATCATAATCTTTAGCTAACTCTACGCATCCAATGTTTTCGACAGGAATTGTTCTCATAATTTTAATGTTCGGAAACTTTGTTTTTATCGCTTGAACATTGTCTGGAGAAATAGAAGTGGGTTCTGCTGCCAAGTGCAAAATATCAGAATTAGTTCTCCCCGCAATTTCCATTATATCCTCAAAACTATTTGAAAGTGATAACACAACCTTTTTCGCTGGCTTGGTAACACCACTTAAAACATTATTTGCCTGTTCCGGGCTTAATTCTCCGGGCCATTCATTTTTTATACCAACCAAAACACCTATATTATCTACGCCTATTTCCACAAGTTTTTTTGCTTCATCTATATTTTGTACTTCGTAAATTTGAGTGATCATATTTTTATAAAATTTAGCAGGAGAGATAAAAATTTCTCCTATTTGAACTT
>CAYIUH010000060.1:0-4919 GCA_964366625.1 uncultured Candidatus Saccharibacteria bacterium | reverse complement strand
AAGACAAGACGGGTTTACGTTGATTGAGATTCTGGTCGTAATAGGTATTATTGCTATTTTGGCGGCTATTGTTTTGATTGCCATCAATCCTGCTCGTCAATTTGCGCAGGCGAACAATTCACAGCGTAATGCCAATGTGAATGCCATTTTGAACGCTATTGGGCAGTATATGGCTGACAACAAAGGCGCGTTGCCTTCTATTCCTGCTGGTGAAGTAAACGAAGTTTTGTGCGATGATTTAGTGCCAACTTATATACCGGCAATTCCTACCGATCCTTTGTCTGATACAGATGGAGCTTCGATCGATCTTTGCTCTGATGTCGATGCTGGCGATGTTGAATATAACACCAGTGTTAGTGGAGGTAGAGTTACAGTTTCTGCTCCTCTTGCAGAATTGGGAGAAACTATCGAAGTTACTCGATAAATAAAATAAATTTTTTTACAACAAAAAAACCCCGAGCGGGGTTTTTTTGTTGTAAAAATACTTTTCTTTTTGCTTGTAATTTCCGCATATGCGGAAATTACAAGCAAAATTTATTTATTTTTTTCATATTATATATTTTAAATCGTTTCAAAATATTCCGGCGCGCTCCAATACATCGAGTCGATAAGTTGGCGCATTACAGAAGTTGCATTGACGCTATTCGTCGTAGGTCCGGACTCCATCATTATTACAAAAGAATATTTAGGATTATCATAAGGAAAAAATCCAACCACCCATGAATTGATTTTATTTTTTGTGACCCCCACCTGCGCCGTACCCGTCTTGGCGGCAATTTGGACAAACGGGACATTGAGCGCTACCGCTGTGCCGTATGTAACTGCCTGGCGCATCCCTTCATGCACCACGTCGAAATTTTCTTTTTCAATATTTATTTCCAAATTTTTACTTTGAGTTTCTTTTTCTTCATCTCCCAATATTAAATGCGGAGTTACAAGTTTGCCGTGGTTTGCTATTGCCGCTGTTGCCCTAACCATTTCCATCGGCGTTACCTGAAATCCATATTGTCCGATCGAAGTATTGTAAGTATCTCCGATGCGCCACAGGTCGCCGTTAAAATTCTTAATTTTCCATTCTGGGCTTGGGACGATACCGCTCTTCTCATCCCCCAGATCTATTCCGGTTTTTTGTCCGATACCAAAGAGTTGAATATATTTTTTTAAATTTACAATCCCCAAACCTTTCTGATCTTCAAACCCTCCACCAATAGTATAGAAATATACATCGCTTGATACAGCCAGTGCAGTCGCCATATTTGTCCAACCATGCGCCTTCCAGTCTTTAAAAACGCTTTTGAGTTCTGGAAAATACGGATTAGGAAGCGAGATCGAGCCCGTTGAAAGAATTTGTTTTGATGGATTGATTATTCCTTCTACTAATGCTCCGAGCGCAAAAAATGGCTTAACGATGGACCCGGGAGTGTATAGTCCAGAAATTGTTCTATCTAAGAAAAATTTCCTTTTATCATTGATATATGAATTAATTTTGTCCTTATCTTCTCCCAGTGATAAAATTTCCGAATTATATTCTGGGAAACTTGTAGAAGCTATAACTTCTCCATTATTTATGTCCATAATAATTCCAGCCCCACCAACGAAAGAGTTATTTTCAGCGATGTTTTTTATTGAAGAAAACAATTCTTTTTGAATTCGTGAATCAATGGTCGTTGTTAGATCACTTCCCTTTTTAGGCGCATTAATAATATTTTCTGAATGTACTTTACCCAACGCATCTGTTTCTATAATTTTCGATCCGTTGACACCTCCCAATTTTATGTTATATTGTTTTTCAAGTCCGTCAATTCCCTCAAATTTATCTTGCCAATAACGTCCCGCTGCGTCCTTGGCTGGATAGCTAATATATCCGAGAAGATGAGAGAATCCAGGAGAAGCATAGGACCGAGTGTATAAATCAGAAAGCTTTCGATCATTTGTGTTCCAGGATAATTCCCTTTTGTTTCTATCATAAATTATCCCTCTTTCAGTAAAGATGGTGATTTTTTCGAGGATATTATTTTCACTTCTCTTTTTATGCGTTTCTCCATTCTGGATTTGTAAATTTATCAGACGAGCAAGAAAGATAATTGTTATTAAAAAGAAAAAAGCGCCGACAAACTTGATAGTTCTTTTTGTTATCGGTTTTTCTATTCGACCTTCAAACTGTTGCCGATCAAAATTTTCTAAATTTTTTGAATCAAGAAAAATCTCGTCTAGATCTACTGAATGCTTTCTTTTATTTTTTTTTAAAAATCTTACAATCATGATTTTTATTAACTAATCCAGGTGATCGCAGAGATCGGGCAACTAAGGATAAAACTTCAGCTTTTTCTTAATGGTTTCGACTATGATTAAAATCAAGATTGCTAGAATAAAAGATAAAAAAGTTGTTTCAAAAAATTTACCCCCCTCTACTCCATAAAGTAAATCGGATAATAAAAATATAAAAATAGCTTCCCCAAAAAAAGAAAAATAAAATATTGAAACAAGCGCCAAAAGAATCGATACATAGAAAGGAAAAAAAAGCACCGAAAACAAAAGAAGAACAGAAGTTAAAATCCTTGCAGGTATTGAACTTCTAAAATAAAAAAGAGGCATACTTCTATATTACATGCTCTCTGTTAAAATACAACCAAATATTCAATAAAAGAAGAAATCCCAAACAGAACGAATAAAGAAAAATAAAACAATAAATAAAATAGGATAGAAAATAAATTTACTGTCAAAGGCGCCGGTTCGGAATTTCTCAAGCGCAGAAACAGAACTCAAGATTGCGGTTTTAATAAAATTCGGGGTGTGTGACACGATCCATTCTTTTGTTTCCTTAAAAAACTGATTATTCGAAACTGTTTCTGCGATATCTACATTTTTTGTGCCTAGCGCATCGACGGTCGCTTCTATTTCTGTGGTAGAAGTTGCTGAATAAATTCTATGCATTGGCATAAGCACAAATATTAAAAATAAAATAATAATTAATTTTTTCATATTTCAAAATATTATACCATGGAAGCGAGTTTGGACGCTAGTCCAGTGTAATTTTCTGGCGTTATTTTCTTCAACTCTTTTTTTATTTTGTCACTAATATCTAGAGTTTCAATAAATTTATGAATATCAAGAAGCGTTATTCGCCTGCCTCGGGTCAGTTCTTTTAATTTTTCATAAGGCATAGCTACTCCTTCCCGACGGAGTATGGTCTGAATGGCTTCAGCAATGACCTCGGGATGGTTGTTTAAATCTTCTAGAGCTTTTTCTTTATTTACCTGAATTCTATCTAGTTGGTTATTTAAATAAGCAAAGCCGATCAAACTATGTCCAAACGCTGTGCCGATATTACGCAGCACTGTTGAATCTGAAAGATCTCTTTGTAATCTAGAAATGGGTAGTTTTCGAGAAAAAAATTCAAACATTGCATTAGCCATTCCTAAATTCCCTTCACTATTTTCTAAAAACCAAGGATTGATTTTGTGCGGCATTGTCGAGGAACCAACTTCCCCTTCTTTTGGTTTTTGTCCAAGCCAGTCGTCAGAAATGTATCGCCAGAGATCCTGGTTAAATCCAATCAAAATTATATTCACTCGTCGCATCATATCAAAAAGTTCTACATAGCTATCGTGAGGTTCTATCTGAGTTGTGTGTAAATTGGGCTCGAGATCTAGAGAATTTATAAATTTTTTAGAAAATGATATCCAGTCAGTTCTAGGAAAAGTAGCTTGTAAGGCGTTGTAGTTTCCAGTGGCTCCGTTTAACTTAGCTAAAATCTTATGCTTTTCAATTTGAGAAAGTTGTTTTTGCAACCTCATTGTGAAAATTTTAAATTCTTTACCAAAAGTTGTGGGGCTTGCGCTCTGGCCATGAGTACGGGCTAGCATCGGTATTTTTGCATTAACCTGGGCGAGCTTGTTTAATTTCCTTATTAAATTTTTAAATTCCGGAAGGTAAACATTTTTTAGCGAGTTCTTTAGCATTAGCCCGTAAGCTATATTGCTGGCATCCTCCGAAGTCAGCCCAAAATGGACAAATTCAAGAACCTCTCTCAAGCTGGTTTTTTTCAACTTTTCTTTAAAATAGTATTCGATAGCTTTAAAATCATGGTTAGTGGCTTTAACATTTTTATATCCTATTAGTTCGATATCAGCAATAGTGTGCGCATCATTCAATGAAAATTTTTCATAAATATTTCTGACCAATCTTTTCTCATGCGGGTTTAACTTCTTCATTCCAACCCTAAGGGTTTCCGAGAGTGCAATTAGATACTCGCACTCCACTAGGATTTTATATTTCATTGAAGCTGCTTCAGAAAAATAAGATTCCAAATCTTTTGTATATTTCGCATATCTTCCATCTATCGGTGAAATTGAATTAAGTGACATTTTATTTTAATTCGTATTTTTTAAGATTATTTTCAATTCTTTTAACTATATTCCCTTCTTCTTTATGAAAAGGTATTCCGGTAATCTGCTCGCAGATTTTGATGTATCGGCGAGAAAGTTCTTCTATCATTTTTGTTGGAGCTTCTGGTAATTTATCATCTTTGTATGGATCGCAATTATCCTTAAACCATAAACGCAAAAATTCTTTATCAAAGTTTTCGGGCTCGAGTTCTTGCGCAATTCGGTTTTTATAAGTAGTTGCCTGCCAGTAACGAGAAGAATCAGGAGTATGTATTTCATCAATCAGTATAATTTCTCCCTTTTCATCAATCCCAAACTCATATTTTGTATCTACTAAAATCAACCCTCGATCTAAGGCGATTTCTTGTCCACGTGTAAAAAGTTTTAATGCAATGTCTGAAACTTTTTGCCAAACTTCTGGATCCATAAGTTTTTCTTCGATAACCATTTTACTGGTTAGATTTCTGTCATGTTCTTCGTGTTTTGTCGTTGGAGTTAAGACTGGTTTATCCAGCTTTTGATTTTTCTTCA
>CAYIUH010000059.1:0-4931 GCA_964366625.1 uncultured Candidatus Saccharibacteria bacterium | reverse complement strand
GCCGATGAAGAATTTTCCCGGCTTTACCCTTCCCGGAGTACCGGGTGGGACTTACGCCGTTTCAAATTCTTCATCGGCAAGCTATTTTACTGATAAGAATTTTCCCGGCTTTAATTTTTTTGATCTCAATAAGCTTCTTGTTGGTTCGCAGGGTACGCTTGGCATTGCCACTGAAATAACTTTTAAAGTTGTACCAAATAATAAATATTCAAAATTAGTGGTTATTTTTATGAACGACCTGAATCCCCTTGGTCGGTTGGTGAAAGAAATATTGGAACTCAATCCTGAAACCCTAGAATCATATGATGACAAAACTATGCGTTTGGCGGCTCGATTTTTCTTTAATTTTTTAAGAAATAAAGGATTGATCGGTATGATAAAGTTTGCCTGGAGTTTTCTTCCTGAAATGTTCGTGATGTTGACTAATGGTTTTCCGAAGCTCATTATCTTGGCAGAATTTGCAGGAGCTGATGAAGGAGAAGTAAATGCCAAATGTCTAAAATTAAAGGAAAAAATTAAAGATTTTAAATTAAAAGTTCGAATTACAAAAAGTCAGACTGAATCAAATAAATATTGGGACATTCGAAGGGAAAGTTTTGCTCTATTGCGCAAACACATCAAAGGCAAACACACTGCGCCATTCATAGATGACATTATCGTGCGTCCTGAATTCTTGCCGAAATTTCTTCCCGAATTAAATTTAATTCTTAAAAAGTATGATTTAACTTTTACCATTGCTGGGCATGCGGGAAATGGAAATTTCCACATTATTCCTTTAATGGACTTCTCTCACCAGGACACGGCAAAAATAATAATGGAACTTTCAGAACAAGTATATGATTTAGTGGCGAGATATCACGGATCAATAACAGCTGAGCACAATGATGGCATTATCCGCACGCCATATTTGAATAAAATGTACAGCGAGAAAATATTATTTATTTTTAAAGAAATAAAAAGAATTTTTGATCCACAAAATATATTTAATCCCGGCAAGAAAGTTGCTTCGATCTCTGGAGCAGGCACTAAGGAATATTTAGTATCGCACATCGGAAGAGAGCACAGCGCCACCCATCGTGTTTAATATAATGTTTCAGGAAATAGCTTTATTTGCTTTTTTATTTTTTTTATGTAGAATGTCCTTATGTTTTCAATCAAAGCGGAGATCAGAAATGCAAATACGAAGTCAGATGTTTTGAGAAAATCCGGAATTATCCCGGCTGTTTTTTATGGAGCAGGGAAAGAATCTACCGCTATTTCAATTTCTAAAATCGAATTCAAAAAAGTCTGGCGGGATGCCGGAGAGTCTTCGGCGGTGGAGCTTTCTTTTGGAACCACGACCATCGATGCGCTTATTCATGAAGTGCAGGTAGATCCCGTGACAGACGAACCAATCCATGTAGATTTCTTGGCAATCGATATGAAGAAAAAAATTAAAGTCAAGGTTCCGCTCGAATTCATTGGTGTATCAAATGCCGTAAAAACCGGACTTGGAAATCTCGTAAAAGTGTTGCACGAAATAGAAGTCGAAGCATTGCCCGCAGACCTTCCCCACAGTCTTGATGTTGATATATCCAAACTGGAGACACTTGAGAATAATGTTATTGTTTCCAATATCAAGCTTCCAGCGGGAGTCATCGCTACCACGAATGAAGGAGAAGTGGTGGCTTCCATCATTGCCCAAGTTGAAGAAAAAGAAGAAGTTGTCCCTGTTGATTTATCTGCGATTGAAGTAGAGAAAAAAGGCAAGAAAGAAGAAGAAGGCGAGATTTCTGACGAAGGATCTAAAGAACCAGTGAAAGAGGAAAAATCTGACAAAAAATAAAAAAATTATGGTATAATAAAAACTATGACGGTAAAGAAAGTCATAGTTTTTGTGTTAATATTATTTATCTTATTCAGTTTTCCAATAAATAGAATTGGCGCTGTTGTTGATTGTCTGAAACTAACCACTTCTTCTAGTCAAAAAGATAAAGATTCCTGCAGAGACGAACTTAGAGACATCGAAAAAGAACTTGCAAGATTAATAGAATTACAAAAAGCGCAACAAAAACAGACAGGCACACTAATCGGCGATGTAAATTATTTAACAAGTCAGATTAATGCTCTGAAAACAAAAGTCAAAGCTCGCGCTCTCGTTATTGCCCAACTTAAAGTGAATATTGCCGAAAAAATAAGTACGATCAATTCTCTTTCTAGAAAAATAGATCGTGAACACGAAGCCCTGGCGCAATTATTACGGAATACTAACGAGTTTGACAATTCCAACTTGGTGCACATGATTCTTTCCAATGATTCTATTTCGAATTTTTATTCCGAGATAGAATCCTATTCTTCAATAAAAAAAGCGGTTAAAGAATCAGCAGATCTAATCCGAGGAATAAAAACCGAAACCGAAGTTGCTAAAACAGACCT
Organism: uncultured Candidatus Saccharibacteria bacterium; assembly: GCA_964366625.1. Classification (GTDB taxonomy): domain Bacteria; phylum Patescibacteriota; class Minisyncoccia; order Phycocordibacterales; family UBA9973; genus UBA9973. Next base: position 2,516 of record CAYIUH010000059.1, on the reverse strand, counting down.
TGAAAAAAAACAAGATCAAGAAACTGATGCAAAAATAGAATTAGAAAATGCCCAGAAAAAAGTTGCACAATCTGAAGCAGAAAAGAAGCAACTACTAGCTATTTCTAAAGAGACAGAAGTTGCTTATCAAAAACTTGCCACAGAAAAAAAAGCCCAAGCTGACAAGATTCGCGCTGCAATTTTTAATCTTGCTGGTATTTCTACTAAAATTGATTTTGGTACGGCATTGCAGTATGCCAACGAGGCAAATAAAGCAACCGGCATAGATCCAGCTTTTCTGCTTGCGATAATTACTCAAGAAAGTAATCTAGGAGCGAACGTAGGTCAGTGTTATTTAAAAGATCAAATCTCTGGCAGTGGAGTTGGGAAAAATACCGGAACATTTTTTGCAAATGTTATGAAGCCGATGGATTTGCCGGGAAGAAAGGGTGATATCGAAGATTTTTTAATAATAACTTCTAAACTCGGCAGGGTTTGGAACGAAACACCTGTTTCTTGTCCTATTCCCGGAGTTGGCGGCTACGGAGGGGCTATGGGTCCTGCTCAATTCATTCCTTCAACGTGGGGTGGTTATGTGAGTCGTCTTAAAGCGTTGCTTGGTCACGATGCTGATCCATGGGATCCAAGAGATGCGTTCTTTGCTTCGGCAACATTTCTAACGGACAAGGGCGCTATCGGTAACAGCCCCAGTGTTCAAAGCAGAGCGGCGTGTAGTTATTATGGTACGGGCGGGGCTACTTGTGGTTACAGCAATAGTGTGATGTCGCTAAAAATAAAAATACAAAACGATATTGATTACTTGTTGCGATACGGTGTTGCGAAAAGTGGTTAGGTCATACGATAATAAATTGCCAAGATAAAAAAAGTGTGCTAATATCAAGAACATGAAAAAGGACATTCATCCTAAATACGATATTCAAACCAAAGCCACCTGCGCATGCGGGGCGGTCTTTTTCGTTGGATCTACCCTTCCTTCTATTTCTATTGAAATTTGCAGTCAGTGTCATCCTTTCTATACAGGCAATGAAAAGATAATGGATACTGCCGGACGTGTAGAACGTTTCAATAAGCGTCGTGCGGCAACTGCGAAGGTGAAAAAATAAATAAATAAAAAATAACTCGTCGCAGGCGTACTTTTTAGAAAGCCTTTCGCAGGCCGACGGGCCGAGAAGTTCGCTGGCGCAGTAGCGCCAGACAGATTGCTTTATAAAAAGTATGCCAAGAAAAAGTTATTTTTTTATAATCGAATGATGGATTTATCCGAACTTAAAAAAGATCACCGCACAAACTATCTAGCAGAAATGTTAGAGAAGATTCAACGTGAAGAAGCGGAAGTTCGAGAAATGCTTAGAGGGGATGAAACTCTACATGAGCTTGCGGCTAAAGAACTAAAATTAATCCAAGAAGAGCGAGAAAGAATAGAAAAACAAATTCAAGATATTTTAGACAAAGATAAGGAGGAGGAAGAAATGGAAAGTGGAGTAATTTTAGAAGTGCGAGCTGGAGCCGGGGGTGATGAAGCGTCACTTTTTGCCTGGGAACTGGCGCATATGTATGAGAAGTTTGCAGAGATGGAAGGTTGGCAATGGAAAACGAATTATGAGTCTAAAAGCGATCTCTCGGGGTATAAAGAAGCAAGCTTTGAAATAAAAGGTAAAGATGTTTATAGAAAAATGAAGTATGAAACAGGCGTGCATCGAGTTCAGAGAGTTCCCGCAACAGAGAAAAATGGCCGAGTTCATACTTCCACTGCGTCAGTGGCGGTGTTGCCCATTAGGAAAAAAGTAAACATTGAAATTAATCCAGCAGAATTTGAGATGGAATATTCTCGTTCAGGTGGCAAAGGTGGTCAGAATGTTAATAAAGTTGAGACGGCTGTAAGGATTATTCACAAGCCGACGGGGCTTGATGTGCGTTCCACAAATGAACGAAGCCAGCTTGCCAATCGTGAAAAAGCAATGATGATTTTAACTGCCAAATTACAGCAATTAAAAGAAGAAGAGGAACATAAAAAATATGCGGGAGAAAGGAAAAATCAAATAGGCACGGGGGATCGTAGCGAGAAAATTCGAACCTATAATATCTCTCAAGATCGAGTAACAGACCATCGTATTAAGAAATCTTGGCACAATATACCTAAAATTATGGAGGGCGAAATATCTGATATCATTGAAGCCATAAATTCTGGGGTGGTTGGGGATGATGAAGAATAATGGTTATTTCTTTAATTGCTTTTCATACTGGATATGGTATACTAATCAAGTAGGGTCTCATTTAGCGAAATAGAGTTTCTACGTCTGCTCTCAAATTAAGAGAGTGGTTTATAAATAGTTTTTTGTCCTTTTTCGTAAAAAGGGAAGAAGTAAATAGTATGGCTACAAAGCTATATGTAGGGGGACTCCCTTACAGCACACAAGAAGCAGCTCTTAAAGAGCTCTTCGCGCAGGCAGGATCAGTTGTATCCGCTGTGATTATTATGGACAAGATGTCTGGTCGTTCAAAAGGTTTTGGATTCG
>CAYIUH010000058.1:0-4973 GCA_964366625.1 uncultured Candidatus Saccharibacteria bacterium | reverse complement strand
TGACCGGTACCCCAAATTTAGGACACATTTTCAACTAAGATTAGCGGTATAATAGTCGAATATATCAATAATTTTCGTTGAGCATATGTCTAACAAAATACATAAGGTTCCTCAAGATTTGAAAAATCAAATTCTTGAGCGGGTTAAGACTTCCGGAAAGTCAATCAAGGAGATAGCGGCTGAGCACGGCATCACCACCACTTGCATCTACAACTGGCTGAGAGATGGAGTCACTGGAACATCATCACGAGACATGATTAAGCTAGAAAAAGAAAACCGAGAATTAAAACAAATCATCGGAGAGCTCACAGTCCAACTAGGCGTTGGACAAAAAAAGGGGTGGCGATGAAGCATCCGGGACTGCATGATATTCTGGGAGTATCTAAAAGTTCTCTCTACTACAAAAGAAAAAAGCCGGTGGAAGACTGGCAGATTAAACAAAAGATTGAAATTGTATTGCATGATTTTCCCAGCTATGGACACAAGCGAATTGCCATAGCTCTAAAGCTGAACAAAAAGAGAATTCTTCGGGTCATGCATATCTACGGCATTAAACCATACCGCAGACACCGAAAACCCTGGAAACGAGCCAATACAAAGGAATATCAAGTATTTCCGAATCTTCTGCTGACTACTTTGCTGGTTCGTCTTAATCAAATCTGGGTTACAGATTTCACTTTCATTTTCTGGAAGAATCGGTTCATATATCTAGCGACTGTGATGGATATTTTCAATCGTGAAATTGTGGGAGCTTGCGTGCTAGCTAATCATTCAAGCGCTCTAGTGATACAGGCGCTCGTTTCTGCGCTCATGGATCATTTGAGACCGGACATCATTCATTCTGATCAAGGCAGTGAATACACTGCAAAAGTTTTTCAGGATTTCTGTATTTCTGCCGGTATCAATATATCAATGTCCAGAAAAGGTTCACCTTGGGAAAATGGATACCAAGAATCGTTCTACGACAAGTTTAAAATTGACCTTGGAGATCCCAACAGATTCGATGATTTAGGAGAATTAGTGTATGAAATCTATCACACGATACATATCTACAATACCGCCAGAATTCATACTGCATTAAAAATGTCGCCAAGAGAATTTGCTAAAAAAATCGCTTCAAGCTAGAATTAAATTAATTAGTTGATTTTCTGTCTTAAAAAAGGGGTACCTTACAGTGACTCTTGTTGTCAGAAAGAGACCATTCTTTATCGAAGACTAAATTACAGATTTTATATTTTAGAGTACGGATATTTTTCTGTTGAAAAATTCCTCGTACTCGGCGCTGTTGCGCCTCCACAGTCTCTAAAATATGAAATCTTTGCAAAAAGTTTTACTTCAAGATAAAATGTAGTTATGCCAAAGAATTTTTTTCAAGATATGGTCAAAGACAAGAGAGAAAGAACCGGAACAAAATCTACCTTCCGGCAAAGTACCTCGGTTAGTTTTCAAGAGACAAAAGAGACGGGGGAGCCAAAAGAAGTAAGAAAAGTAGGGAAGAGAGTAGAAGCCAACGGAGGCTCTAAACGATACGCTTTTTGGGTGGTGGCAGGTATTTCCGTTATATTTTTTCTTTTTTCTCTTTCTTATTTATTTTCGAGCGCAACAGTCAAAGTGAATCCCAAAAAACAAGACATTACTCTAAATGAGAGTTTATCTGCCATCAAGGACGGCAGAGATGCACTATCTTTTGATTTGGTAATTATTTCCGGGGAAGAAAGCAAAACGATTACAACCACTGAAGAAAAAGAAGTTGCAGAGAGCGCAAAAGGCACAGTCTTGATTTACAATACTTTCAGTTCTGCGAATCAGAAACTCGACATTGACACACGGCTAGAGGGTTCAAACGGGAAAATCTATAAAACTCAAAAAGCAATAACCGTGCCAGGTATGATGAAAGATGGAAAACCGGGTTCGGTTGAGGTACAAATTTACGCCGCCCTAGCTGGCCCAGAATATAACAGCGCGCCACTTGATTTTAAAATTTTTGGTTTTAAAGGAACTGCAAAATATTCCAAATTTTATGGAAGAAGTAAAGAAGCAATCACCGGAGGATTGAAAGGCAAATACCCTTTTATTTCTGACGACCAAAAAACCAGTATTGTAAATGAACTAAAGACTTCTCTGGAGGCAAAACTTTTCCAAAAGGCCAACGATCAAATACCCGGTGGTTTCATCTTGTTCAAAGACGCAGTTTTTCTAAAAGTGGAAAATGAAAACTTTGACTTTTCTTCTTCCGAGGGCAACATAATTCCAGTTGAATTGAAAGGCGCGCTTTATGGTATTTTATTTAACGAAAATAAATTAATTCAAAAAATTGTGGAAAATAATATTGATGAATACGATGGAAATGATGTTTATATAAACAACATTCAAGATTTAGTTTTTTCTATATCCAACAAAGACAACATTGAGATTGAAAATGTAAAAAATATAGATTTTAATTTAAAAGGCGCTACTCAAATCGTCTGGGAGCTTGATGTTGAGAAATTTATTACCGAATTAGTCGGGAGGTCAAGGAAAAATTTAAATCAAATATTATTGCAATATAAAGCAATAGAATCGGCAAAATCATCAATAAGTCCTTTTTGGAAACAGTCTTTCCCTGATAAATTTAAAAATATAAAAGTTATTGTAAATTATCCAGAGTAAATTATCAAATATTTTCTTGACTTTAATTTTTATTCTTCTACAATTATCCTTAATAATACATGAATGATTCAAAAGATGAAAAAGTGTTGACGGTGAGAGGGACTGTAACAGAAGCCCTGCCCTCTACATTGTTTAGAGTAGAAATCGAGGATAAGGCAAGGGGTGATCATGATGAGAAAAAAGAAATTCTGGCTTATCTTTCAGGAAAGATGCGAATGCATAGAATAAAAGTTTTGATCGGAGATTCGGTTGAAATTGTGCTTGATCCATATGGCGGAAAGGGCAGGATAGTGAAAAGGTTTTAAGTATTGTGTTTTTAGAAAGAATAGTGTAGTATAAGTTTTACTGTTTAGTTGGGTTTTTATAAAGCAATAGTATTGAAAAATAAGGGTCTTTTCCTTGTTTTTCTTTTTTGCGTAGAATTCATTTTAAAACTATGAAAATTAAGTCGGCAGTTAAGAAGATTTGTGATAATTGTAAAATGGTAAGACGTGCCAGACATTTGCGTATTATTTGTTCTAATCCAAAACACAAACAAAAACAATAATTACATGAGAATTCTTGGAATTACAGTACCAAATGAAAAAAGACTCGAAATCAGCCTGACTACAATTTACGGCATTGGTATTTCTTCTGCTCGTAAAATTTTAGACAGGGTAAACATTGATCGTGGCAAGCGAGCAAAAGACCTTACCTCTTTGGAAGAAAATAAAATTCGAGAAATAATCGAGAAAACTTTAATTGAAGGAAATTTAAAAAGAGAAATAGCGGCAAATATAAAAAGATTAAAAGATATTAAAAGTTATCGAGGTATTCGCCACATAAAAAGATTGCCTGTTCGAGGACAAAGAACAAAGACGAATTCCAGAACCGTGCGTGGCAACGTCAGAAGAACAATGGCATCAGGAAAGAGAAAAGAAACAAAAACATAATTTATAACTTACTATGTTACTAGGTCTTAGGCGCTAGCGAAACGCTAAAGCCCAAGTGCCTAAAGTTTAAACCAATGGGAAAGACAAAAATCACAACCGAAACAAAAGACAATGAAGAAGTTAAAGAAATAAAAAAAAAGGCCAATTCCTCTCCGACGGAACTTTCTAAAAAATCTTCAAAAACGCCAAAGAAAAAAGTGGCTTCCGGTGTTTTACATATCGAAGCAACATTTAATAATACAAAAGTTCTTCTTGCTGACAAATTAGGAAATACATTGTTTTGGTCAAGCGCTGGAAGCTTGGGTTTTAGAGGGGCAAAAAAAGGAACTCCCTTTGCCGCTTCAAAGGTTGGAGATGTGATCGGCCTTAAGGCCTCACAAGGAGGAATGAAAGATGCAGATGTTGTAGTGCTTGGAGTTGGATCTGGACGTGAACCCGCCATTAGGGCTTTCATGGCTCACGGAATTGAAATTACTTCTATTCAAGACGCTACACCGGTTCCTCATAATGGTCCCAAAGCTAAAAAGCCAAGGCGGGTATAATTAAAAATTTATGATATCAAAACCAAAATTTAAAATTTGCAGAAGACTGGGTCCTGGTGTTTATGATAAATGTCAGACTTCTAAATTTGCGATATCTTCGAAGGGTGGTTTATCTGGAGCGCGTCGTCCAAAGGCGCCTTCGGAGTACGGAGCACAGCTTATTGAAAAACAGAAAATACGTTTCTCTTATGGTATCTCTGAAAAACAACTCTCAAATTATGTTCAAAAAGTATCTCATATAAAGGGTGTTGGCACTACAGAAAAATTATACGAGAGACTAGAATTCCGCTTAGATAATGCAATTTACAGAATGGGCCTGGCTCCGAGCCGACGTGGCGCTAGACAGATGGTTTCTCATGGACATTTTGTTGTGAATGATAAGAAAGTAACTATCCCTTCCTATGAGCTAAAAGTTGGAGATATTATAAAAATACGTGAAGGATCAAAAAGTAAAAAAATCTTTGCAAACATTGTAGAGAAATTAAAAGATTATGTTTTTCCAGTATGGATATCCTTTGATACGAATACTTTACAAGGGAAAGTTTTAGACAAGCCGAAGAATATTGAAAGTTTTCTAGATTTAAGTTCGGTGCTTGAATTTTATAGTCGTTAATCCCGTAAACGGGACAGGAGCATTATTAATTAAAAGTTTAATTTTTATAAAGTATTATGCCTGAATATAAAATAATTATGCCTTCCAAACCTCATGCTGTTTTAGAGGAAGGAAATAAGGGGGTGTTCGAAATCGATGGTCTTTATCCGGGTTATGGCCATACATTAGGTAACAGTCTAAGGAGAATCATTCTTTCTTCTCTTCCAGGCGCCAGTATTACCTCTATGAAAATTGACG
>CAYIUH010000057.1:0-5024 GCA_964366625.1 uncultured Candidatus Saccharibacteria bacterium | reverse complement strand
CCGCCCGCCGAGCCCAGAGAGTTCCGTTCGGATATTTTCAAACAGACACCGCCAGATTTCCAAGTTTGAACTGAGGTAAAATAAGAGTATTCTAAGCATAAGACATGGAAGACTTACTAAAACAACATTTCGACCAACTAGACCTAGATATACGGAAACAAGCTTCGGGGTATTCGCGTTTTATGGACCAAAAGGTAACCCCCGATGTTTTGTCGTTCGTTGCGGACTGCATTGTTAACTTTTTTGGTGGAAAGGATACACGAATGTCTTTTGTGGTCGGAGACATATGGGAGTTTCCATACTTTATAAAAAATACAGTCGCAGTTTTTGGGAAACCATCTCCTGAAAATGAGACTGCGGGATCCGAATACGATAAGTTTATAGCACAACCTCTAAAGACTCTCGCTTTCGCAAAGATATTGGAAGAAAAGAAAATTGGCAGAAAAAATACCTATGTAGTTACAAGACCAGATATTCTTGAATATATATCGCAGAACGAAAGGAATGCTTGGCGTTTTCTTGTTGTTTATATCGAAAAAGTTTTGTCAGACAGTGGTTTTATAGATAAGTTGAATACTTATAAGACAAAAGCTAAGGCAAATGCATTAAGTGCGGAAGATTTTGATGTGCTAAAAAACAGCTTCCAATCTTTTGTGCGAGGATTTACTGAAATTAATGGTGATACTGAGATTAATAGAATATTCCCGAAAGTCCTAAACCCATACTCTGCTTTTTATCAGATTCCCGGAACAGAGAAAGGGCGTATGACTCATGGAAGATTTATCTATCCTGATCTCATGTACAATCGTGAGAATTTTAGGGATATAGGAAAAGACAAGACATTAAGTCGGCAGGAAATTATTAAGGAAACTGCTGAACAATCTGAAGTTATCGTATATCGAGTCCAAAAAGCAAAAAATATTATCAAACGCCATCATTCAAGTAGCGAGGTTAAAGATAGTCTCGCAGTGGGGGTCGCGACACAAGTTCATCATATTTTCTCGGAGCACGAATTTCCTGAAATTTCTGACTATACTGAGAACCTTATCTTACTCACACCACAACAACACAATACAAGAGCACATCCCGGAAACAAAACACAAGCAAATGACCTCGAATATCAGAAAGAATGTTTACTCTTTAAGATTGACTCAGTTAGTCTTTCAATAAGCAGAGGCGATAATCTATACTCTAAAGAACATTTTATCCATGTGATCAATATTGGTTATGGTCTTGATCTCTCAACTAACACCAGTTTTGAGGAATTGAAAGAGATTATTCGTAAAAGATAAAACTTCAGCGTCTAACCCCGAAGAAGAATACTGAATTGTTGTCTATATTTAGAGATCGGGTGCCATGATTTCTTGCTACTCGATAAAATTGGGTGAATTCTTCCGTTCCAAAATAATCAAGGTCTTTTAGAGTTATTTTAGCTTCGTTTTCTTTTAGGGTAAGAATTGCCACGGACCCGTCAACAAGCGTATTCTCCGGTAAAAATGAAGCCCTAGGAGTATAGGTCAGGTTTGGCACCAAGACGCTATTTTCTTTGTTCCAAAACTTAGAGATTGATAAGCCATCTAACGAATCAACATAAGAGTCATAATTTGGAATATTTAATATCTCATTTCGCCCGATATTCCTTGATTTCAATATTCTTATCTTTCCTTTGCTTTTCGTTATCTTCTTTGTAATTTGTCGATCTCTGTAAGATGTAAATATATTAAATCGAAGTTTTTTTGCAACGAAATCAAAGAATTCATTTCTGTAAACCAACCAGTAAGGAAAATCTTTTGAACAAATATAGGATTGGTCTTTATAACCAATTTCGTTTTTTACATAAGACTCAACAAGTGTCCGCATCCCTTTATTGCGAGTATTAATAATTAAACTGATTGTTTCAATCTTTACACCCTTGAATCCTTTTTCTCCGTAGTCTGTGATTTTTTCAATGGCAAATGACGAAACAAGTTCTCTTGTTTTGTTAAATTCCGGTGCTGACAGAAAACTTTTGGGAATAATAAGACCGACAATATCTCCCTGCTGTATCGCTTTCTCAAGAAAAAAGGAAAATAGATTATTTGTCTCGGTATTATATTTATTCCTCTTATAAGAGTTCAGGAGAACTTTATTTTCAGATATATCTCCAAACGGTGGATTGCCAATGACAATATCGTATCTTTTTGATTGACCAAATAAATTAGTTTCTCCATGCAATAGAAAATCTGCATTAATTAAATTGATACTGATATTTTGGGGAACATTAAGTTTCTTTAGTAAAAGTTTAAGGATCTCAATTGCATTTTTGTCGATATCAATTACATCAATAGTCACCTCCTTAACTGTTTTATATTTTTCAATAAGAAGCGGGAGAAAATTACCAGCGCCAACTGATGGTTCTAATATGGAGAGTTTTTCAAACTTTGATACATCAGGAAGATCTTTAACTATAGTGAAGCAGATGTCCTGTCTAGTATAATAGGCGGCGTGTTGAAGTCGTTGAGCGTTTGAAAGCTCAACGATTTTTGCTAATTCAGGATAGCTCAAATCTTCTATATTATCTCTAAGAAATGTTTTTAGATTTTCTTCAATATCAAGCTTCTTGTCCTGAATAAATTGTTTTATCTGGGTTTCATTTTTCTCAATATTCTTGAATTTCGAATTAATATTTTTTGCTATACCGTTAAATATAACCGTCGGCACCGCCTCACCAAGAGATTGTCTGATGTTAATTTCTTCTTTTTTAAGAATTTTTCTTTTCTCTTCCGTTTGTAATTTGTTTAATTCGTTAAATGGAACAGATACCCAGTTAAAAGAATTGGGAACTGACATCATTCTCATTAATTCTCTAATGCTGAAAACCCTATTATCCTTTGGGTGAACAGTAGATTGACTCGCTAAGATATCGTTTCTTGTATGTACGCAAGGTGCCACCTTATCCCAATAGCATCTTGAGTACTTATCACTGTTTTTATTTTCGTTGTGTACAATTTTTCCATTGATAATTTGATGAGGCCGTCTTTTAGGGTCAAGATTATCAAATGCCGATTGTCCCTCTTTGGTATTTTCTATCCAAGGAAGCATGTGTTCACCATATGGTCGAAAATTATGGTAGATATCATCTGTGTCAATTTCCCCCATCTTTTTAAGCGATGAAAGATTTCCTACTGCATCACGCAAAGTCCCCCCATTTTTCAATGGTGGCATAAGATCAAGTGGGGTAATTTCTTGAATGTCTTTTCTCACTCCAATAACTAAAGTTCGTGTTCTACTTGATGGATTCCCATAATCTTTGAAGTTTATCACTTGATAGTGGATGTTGTATTTTCCACCAAGATTTACTTCTATTGCCTCACGAATCTGTTTTTGTTTATTGTCTATATCAGTACAGAGAGTGGAAAGAAAAGCTCGCACATTTTCAAAGATGAAAACTTTTGGTCTAATCTCATCAACAAGCTTTATTGATTCAACAACAAGAGAGTTTCTTGCTAATTCATCTCCTTTTTTGTGATTTGCAACAGACATACCCTGACAAGGTGGTGTTGCTAGTAGCACATCAATTTCTTTTAAATTTTGTTTCGACTTCCATAGATCTATTTCAGAAAATATTTTTTCCTTTGTAGATTTTTTAGTAATATCGTCAGCAATATAACCGCTTGGATATAAGCATTTGTTGTTGTGCTTTTGTACATCTAAGCGTCTGCCAATCAGCTCAACTGTTGCAACACAATCAAATCCTTCTTTCGAAAAACCATAGCACCCAACGCCAGCGCTACTGAATAAACTTATATATGTTAATTTTTTATTTTGATTTTTCATAAATTTATAGTGTCCTAATTATTTTTTCTACTATGCCTCGAATTTCAACTTGTTTTCGATAAAAAGGTTTGAGATTTTTATTTGCAGGTTGTAATCTAATTTTACCCTTTTCTTTATATATTTTTTTAAGTGTTACTTGATTGTCGTCAATGATAGCCACAGCGGTTTGTCCATTGTCGGCTATATTTTGAGATCGAATAACAACAACATCTCCGTCAAATATTCCATCTTCAATCATGCTGTCTCCTTTAACCTGTAGCGCGTAGTGTTGAAAAGGTAGTTTAATGTCACTTCTTGGGATAGTGATCGTTTTTTCGTTTATTTCCATAGCTTCAATAGGCTCTCCAGCTGCGATACTACCAAGTAGTGGAATTTCTACGGTCGATTCCTCTTTCATCGCAGAGATAGTTCTCGGTTGATTTTCTTCTTTTGTGAGTAACCCCTTTTTTTGTAAGTGTTTAATATGGAAATGGGCCGTTGAGACGGAAGCAAGTTTAAAATTTTGCTGTATTTCTACCAGAGAGGGAGCATACCCATTCTTTTTTTGAGATTGCTTCACGAAATCTAAAACTAATTTTTGTTTTTTAGTAAGCATATGATATTGACATACTATTTATCGTGGAGGTATACTTCCATTATAGAAGGAAAATAGAAGGTCTGCAAGACCTACTTATCCACACCTCCTATATAAAGGTCGAATTAATAATAATTCTAACTAAAAAAATAATAATATGGCAAAACTACCAAAATATATAGCAAAGTCTGGGCAACCATGGACTCCGCCTGAAGTAAAACAATTAAAGAGTATGGGAGGCAGGGTTCCAACTCGAGTCATTAGTCTAAAACTTCAGAGGCCTGTTGCTGGAGTGCAAGCAAAGGCCCAAGAAATTGGGATGAGTTTAAAACCAATAAATAAGTCACCTCGTTCAAAACTAAAATAGGTCAACTTGAGCAAAAGAAACTGGTTTATAACGCGCTTGATCGGTGGAGAAAATCAGCTTACAGTAAATCAGATTGGCTAACCCATGATAGCGGTAGAAAGGTTACACCTAGCTCGTCAAAACCACTCGCCTAAGAGTGGTTTTGTATCTCTATATCGAATAATCCACTTCATTTTTACCTCTATTCGACTCTGGATGAGGCGTCTCAAACCACTCTGGGTGAACTTTGTAGATAGCCCTTAATTCCTGTATACTTTTATCAATATC
>CAYIUH010000056.1:0-5038 GCA_964366625.1 uncultured Candidatus Saccharibacteria bacterium | reverse complement strand
AAGGAAGATGTAATAAAGCTGATTCTTCACTTAAAAAAGACCCGTTTCAAAATGATATCTGACGAATCTCAAACAGTTACACTTTCCGTCAAAGGCCCTAAAAAGGTTACAGCGGGGGACATAAAAACTGGCGGACAAGTAGAAATTTTGAATGAGGATTTGCATTTGGTGGAAGTTACTGGAAAAATAAATTTAAACATTGAGATGAGGATTGAGAAGGGTCTAGGATTTATTCCGAAAGAAATTTTCCAAAAAGAGAAAGTTGACGTTGGCATGATTGCCATAGATGCTATTTTTACTCCGATTCGCCGAGTATCTTATGAAGTTGAAAATATGCGTGTAGGAGACAAGACGAATCACAATCGTTTAAGAATTTCCATCGAAACAGATGGCACACTGACACCTCGTGAAGCGCTTTCACAATCCATCGAAATCATGATCAACCAACTCAAAGCCATAGTTGATTTTAAAGAACCAGTTTCTATACTAGAAGATGCAGAAACTTTGATTAAAACAGGGAAAGACAAGACCGAAGAAAAAGAAGAAAAAAGGGCTGATTTTGCTGATATTTTGAAAACAAGAACTGATAGTCTGGATCTTTCCACTAGAACATTAAATGCGCTAACTTCTGCTAATATTCGAACATTGGGAGGGTTGGTTAGAAAGAAGAGGGAAGATTTATTAGAAGTAGAAGGTATAGGAGAAAAAGGAATATCGGAAATAAAAAAAATGCTTAGTAAATTTAAACTTAGTTTGAAAGAATAATAAAAATGTATGCGACACTACAATTCTAAGAGAAAATTCGGCAGAACCAAAAATCAAAGAAACGCGCTACTTAATTCTCTGGCGCTTAATTTGATTGTGCGAGAAAAAATAAAAACAACTCTACCGAAAGCCAAAGAGCTAAGACCCTTCATGGAAAAGTTGGTGACTAGAGCAAAGGGTGGAAGTATGGCAACTCGTCGATTGATTACTTCAAAACTTTCTAATCGCAATAAAGAAGTTAAAAAGCTTTTTGAAGTAATTGCCCCAAAATACAAAGATACCGCCGGGGGTTATACTAGAATTTTAAAATTAGGCACAAGGGTGGCAGATGGAGCGAACATGGTCATAATAGAATTTATATGAAAACAATACCAACAAAAACAATAGATGCCTCTGGAAGAACCCTGGGTCGGGTGGCGAGTGAGGTGGCGATGTCTCTTATGGGTAAAACTAAAGCGACCTTCGAACGCAATAAATATTCCGGCTTTCCTGTACAAGTAATAAACGCTTCTAAACTGCGTATAACTCCTAAAAAATTAGAAGCAATTTATCACACAAGGTATTCCGGCATACCGGGAGGTCTGCGTATTTTAAAGGGCACCGAAACGGTTTCCAAGATGGGTTTGAAAGAATTAATTAAACTCGCAACTTACAAAATGTTACCTTCGAATAAGTTACGAAGAACAATGATGAAAAATCTAAAAATTACCAATTAAATTTTAATACCGAGATGGACAAAGATACAAAAAGAGAAAAATACATTGAAGCAATAGGAAGGCGTAAAACTTCAACTGCCAGAGTGCGTATATATCCATCAACCAAAGGAAGTTTTTTAGTAAATAATAAAGAGAGTAAAGAATATTTTAAAACAGAAGCAGAACGGCGCCTGATTTTAGACCCAATGACAGTGGGCAAAAAGGCAGGGAAGGCAGGGTTAAAGTGGGATGTGGAAGTACGGGTTTCAGGCGGTGGACTTCATTCCCAAGCAGAGGCCGTTAGACATGGTCTTGCTCGTGCTTTGATAATTTCTGATGCAGAACTGCGTAAAGAATTAAAAATACTTGGATATTTAAAACGTGATCCTCGCGCTAAAGAACGTAGAAAATTCGGACTAAAGAAAGCCCGCAAAGCGCCAAAATGGAGCAAACGCTAACTGCTTAGCGTTTGCTGCGGTTTCGTGCAAGAGAAAATTTCCGATGCGAACCGTCTTTGACGGTGAGCCGGAAATAGCGGAAGACGTTATTTGACCACTAGACTTTTTAAAATCCCCTTTGAAAAAGGGATTTTTGTGCTATAATCCTATATCATGAGTGATGGAGATGAGAAAAAAGAAACTACTTCAACTGAAGATGAATCAGAAGTTTTAGAATTCGAGTTTAATGAAGATGGGGAAGAAGACCTAAAGAAAACTTTGAAAAAGTTCAGGGCTGATCTGAAAGCATGCCAAAAGGAGAAAGAGGAATATTTAACTGGCTGGCAGAAAGAGCGAGCGGATTTTGCAAATTATAAAAAGCAAGAAGATGATCGTAGGGCGATGTTTTCGGAGGTCATGCGTGAGCGTATCTTGTCTAGATTTTTGACAGTCATGGATAGCTTCAATATCGCTTTTGCAAACAAGGAATCATGGGAGAAGGTTGATGCAGGCTGGCGGAAGGGCATAGAATATATTTATTCACAGATGAATGCTGCTTTCGAGGAATATGGAGTGAAAGAAATAGGAGAAGAAGGTGAAACTTTTGATCCGAACTTGCATCACTCAGTAGAACTTGTGTCAACAGATAAAAAAGAAAACGATCACAAAGTGGCTAGAGTGATTCAGCAGGGTTACAAGCTGGGAGAAAGAGTGCTTCGCCCGGCAAATGTAAATGTCTATGAATACAAAGAGTCAAACTAAAAATTGTGTTGACTGTAAGAATGAATTTGAAATAGATTCTGAAGATTTAATTTTGTACGAAAAAGTTGGTTTAAAAGTTCCAGAGCAATGCTTTTTCTGTAGGATGAAACAATATTCTGCCTTTTGGGTTTTTGGAAAATTTCGAAAAGGGGTTTCTGATCTATCCGGAGAGAGTCTAATAACAGTATTGCCTAATAACTCCAGATATCCTATTTATAAATCGCACGAGTGGTGGGGAGACGGCTGGGATCCAATGATACACGGAAAAGATTATGACCCATCACGACTTTTTTTTGACCAATTAAAAGAATTGCAAGAAAAGATTCCTCGCCCGCACCAAATTGGTGAAAGAAGTACTAGTTGTGATTGGTGCGATGATGTTTGGGATTGCAAAAATTGTTATCTTTCCAGAAGTATCTTAAATTCTGAAAACTTGAGTTATTGTTATAGGGTTGTGGAAACCAAAGATTCTTTTGATATAATTTACTCTTTTAATTTACAGAATTCTTATGATTGTCTTTTATGTTATGACTCATTTAATCTAAATTTTTCAGAAAATTCAAAAGATTGCATTGATTCTTATTTTCTTTTTGATTGTCGAAACTGCCAGGATTGTTTTATGTGCTGGAATTTGCGTAATAAAAAATATTGTATTAGAAATGAACAATATACCAAGGAAGAATATGATAAAAAGCTAAAAAACATAAAGTTAGATTCATATAAAAATGTTGAAAATCTTAAAAAGGAGTTCGAGGATGTTTTAAAAGATAAGGTTGTCCATCGTGAAAATTTTAATTTAAAAACAACCAACTCTGTGGGTAATTACATGACCAACTGCGATAAATGTGTAAATGTTTTTACTTGGGAGAATTCACAGAATTGCCGAAATCAGCTAAGGGGTTTAAATACGAAAGATTGCATAGATCAGTTGGGCTGTTGGAATAATGAGGTTTCTGGCAACAACAGTTGTGTGACCGGAGGATATGAAATTAAACACTCAAGCTGGTCTGATGCGAGATACTCGGAATATTTGGATTTGTGCATTGAATGTGAATATTGTTTCGGGTGTATTGGTTTGAGAAAGAAAAAATATTGTATTTTAAACAAGCAATATAATAAAGAAGAATACGAAAATTTAAAAAATGAAATAATAAAAAATATGGAAAATATAGGAGAATATGGGAAATACTTGCCATATTCTATGGGCATATGTGGGTATAATTTATCAAATGGGATAATATATTTTTCTGATGTTACCAAGGAAGAAATACTTAAAAAGGGTGGATACTGGTCCGAAGAGGACATGTCGTCAACAGACGGTGTTTCCTCCATGGAATTGCCAGATAGTATTTTAGAGACAGAATTAGATATTTTTAAACAGGCACTTATTTGCCCAGAATCAAAATATCGGTTCAATATTTCGCAAGCCGAATACGAATTTCATAAAAGAAAAAATTTTGCTCTACCTCGTTTGCATTTTGATTTGAGAATATTAAAAAAAGCAAAAAAGATTACTACGCTTCAAAGTTATTCATACAGATGCTTTTATTGTCAAAAAAATATAGATGCTTACTATCCGCCTGAATGGGGATACGAGAAAATCGCCTGCGAGGAATGTTACAAGCAAAACATCGCTTAAAGTTATTATGATATTTAAAACATCATAATAACAACGGTCGTGGTTATTATGATGTTTACTTATTAAAATTTTCAAAGAATATTCTTTTTGAAATCTCGTCGATATTATTTGTGGTAAAAATTATCATTTCAGTAGTGAGACCCAGATCCTTTTTTATATTTGTAAACAGATATTCATAAGGATAGGGAGAAATCCACGCAGAATTTTTCAAACACACAAAACCAGCTTTTTTAAGCAGATAACGCAGACTTTCTCTTTCACTTTTCCTATTTTCGGGTAGATCAAGTAAAATAATTCTCCAAAAACCGTCCCAAGATGTATTTACTAGACTAATATCATTATCCAGTTTCATCATGTTTATTTTTTTTCTGCCTTCTTTTGTCAAGCGAGCATATTCATTTTGCGGTGAAGAAATATTTTCTATCAATCCTGCTTCACGGAGTCCTTTTAATGAACGACTTAGAGCATACCTGTCACTTGGGAGCTCAACTCCCAAATTATGTAGTTCGGCCAAAGAAATAGCTGGTTTTTCTGATAAAATTCTTAATATTTTTTTTGAGTAGTCTTTTTTACTTGACATGTTTATAGGATATCATATATACTCTCATTATACAAGTTTTTAGCGGTCGCTAAATTTGTGTTAAATTATAAAATAATTATATAAAATATATGTCAAAAATAATAGGTATAGATTTGGGTACAACAAATTCAGCCGTGGCTGTCATTGAAGGCGGCGTGCC
>CAYIUH010000055.1:0-5049 GCA_964366625.1 uncultured Candidatus Saccharibacteria bacterium | reverse complement strand
TAGAAAGTGATATAATAGAAAGATGCTTAATCGGAATATTAAAGTTCTCAAAAAATCTATTTTCTTCATATTTTATATGGTTATTTTGGTTATAGTGCCCTCACCTTCTACTGCTCTTTCGGCCAGTGAGCCAGACGTGGCAACTCGAAATGCCACCTATGTTACTAACGACAGCATAACTCTAAATGGATCAGTTAATGGCAACAACAGTTCTACTCGTGTCTGGTTTGAATACGGCACAACTAGAAGCATGAACAAAACCACCCCAAAAGAATCTACGGGAGATGATTATGATAATTTTAGTATCGACATCGAAGATCTTCGAGAAGACACTATCTATTATTTCCGTGCTGTAGCAAAAAATTCAGAAGGTACCGATTATGGAAATACTTTTTCTTTTAGAACAGCTTCTGACTTTAATCCTTTTTATTATAATAATAATTACTTTGACACAAATTATGATTATTATAATTACTACAACCAGCCGACAAATTCTAAAACATTAACAGCAATTACCGAATCCGCTACAAGAATCCAAAACAACAGCGCAGAACTAAATTCTTTAATTATGAATGGAGGAAATACCTCTTCAAGCTCATGGTTCGAATGGGGCAGAACACAAGCGCTAGGTTTCCGAACAGAAACAATGTCTGTAGGATTTTCTCCATCCGTTAGACATGTACATACACTTTCTGGTCTTACACCCAACACAACGTATTACTTTCGAGCCGTAGCAGAGAACTCAGCTTGGAGAAATGTTGGATCTATCTTGAGTTTCAGAACTGCAGGAATTACTCCCGGAGAAACCATCATTATTGAAGAACCAGCAATAACCCCGAAAACAACAGTAGAAAAAACTCCACCTATAAAATCCGCAGACCCCGTAGAAACCAAGACTAGCTCTTCTGTAGCGCCACTCGGAGCGAATGTGTTGAATGTTCTAGGGGTGGGATTTTTCCCAAGAAATATAATTGAGTGGGCAGTTTTAGTTATCTTGACGTTAATTCTAATAATGCTTACAAGACAGTCATTTAACGGACAAGAGACTAAAAAAACAGAACCTGAAGAATCTCATAAATAAATATTCTTCAGGTTGCAAAGTTTATGTTAAATTTATATCCAATGAGGATAAACAAATACCTTGCACTGAAAAAAATCTCGACACGAAGAGGGGCAGATGAACTGATAAAAAACAAAAAAGTTTTCATCAATGGCAAGCTTGCCCTTTTGGGAAGTAAGGTTACAGAAAAGGATCATGTAGAAATACTAAGTGGAGAAAAGAAAAAATATTTATATTTTGTTTATAATAAACCAGTTAGGGTAGAAACTGATTCACCAGAAGAAGGATTGTTCCCACTTGGACGATTGGATAAAAATTCTCATGGACTTCTAATACTCACCAACGATGGACGCATCACTGATCAACTTTTAAATCCAAAATATTTTCATGAAAAAGAATATTTAGTAAAAGTTTTAGGTAAACTTCGCTCAAATTTTAAACAAAAAATGGAAGCCGGAGTAAATATTGAAGGTTACCTAACAAAAAAGTGTATAATAAAAATTATTAACGAAAATACCTTTAGAATAATTCTGACTGAAGGCAAGAAACACCAAATCCGCCGGATGTGTGCCAACCTTTTCCAAGAAGTCGCCGACCTTAAACGTGAACGCATCATGAATATAAAACTCGGTACTCTGAAACCCGGAGGTACACGAGAAATAAAAGATGAAGAATTGGAAACTTTCCTTAAATTTCTGGAAATCTAAATCCAGCAATTCCAGCAAGGACTCCAGCAAGGACTACCCTTGCTGGAAATTTACTATTGATATATAATAACCAGATGTACAGAAAAACACCTTTTGCGAAGAAAGAACATTATCATGTCTATTCCCGGGGAGTAGAGAAACGAAAAATATTCCTTAGCGAAAAAGACTACGATCGTTTTGTCGCTCTTTTATATATCATGAATCAAAATGCGCCATTTAGAATGGATAACTTTTTACAAGCACACAAAAATAATTTGAAAAAAATATTCAAGAAAAAAAGAGAAGGAACCCTGGTATCAATTATTGGTTATTGTCTTATGCCAAATCATTTTCACTTAATTCTGTATGAACACACAGAGGGCGGAATTAGTAAATTTATGGGAAAACTTTTGACTGCCTATTCTATGTATTTCAATACCAAATATGAGAGAAGTGGTCCCCTGCTGACACATCCATTCAGATCAGAACACATAAACAATGAATCGCAGTATATGTATATTTTTTCTTATGTACATTTAAATCCTCTTTCAATAATATTTAAGGACTGGAAAGAAAACGGCATAAAAAACAAAAAAGGGGCAGAGAATTTTTTGAACCAATATAAATTTTCAAGTTATAAAGATTTTTTAAATGAAAACAGATCAGAATCTGTAATAATTGACCTTACTCTTATCCCAACTTATATCAAAGAAATGGGACTTGATTTAAAAACTCAAGAAAATCTTTTCCAGCAAGGGTAGTCCTTGCTGGATTGCTGGAATGAATATGCAAATCACCTATCGTAAAGATGATAAAAAAGTTTTATTCCTGAACAAACTCTTCCCCCTTGGCCCATTTCTTTAATACATCATAACTGTCTTCGCCACAAATGAACTTTTTTGTTTTTGTATTATAGAAAAACGGCACCCCTCCACACATGTCCTTGTCTATCTCGAGTAGTTTTTTTTCGTTTTTTTCATTGTGCCAAACTTCAAATCGATCCACCTTCACTCCTTCTTCTTTCTCCAATTTCTCCACGAGCGCATGCATCTGCACACAATGCGGACATTCTATTCCATAAAATTCTAGTAAATGAGACATAAACGTATCAGACAAAAGAGTTTGTATTTTATAAAGCAATCTATCTGGCCAAGCTTGCCCAGCGAACTTCTCGTCGCTCAAAAAATAATATTCAGAGTACTTCATTTATTTTCTAAGCTCCTGCGAAAGGCTTTCTAAAACACAAACCCTTTTTCTATTTAACTAATTTTGATAATCGTGATTTCTTGCGAGTGGCATTGTTTTTCTTTATAACGCCTTTTTGCGCTGCCTTATCTATTGCTTGATATGCTTCGGAAATCATTTTACTTGCGGCAACTTTATCTGTCTTGGATAATTTTTCTATTTTCTTGATCAGCTCCTTCATCGCACGCTTGCGAGCATCGTTAATAGCTCTCTTGCGCAGAGATCCTCGTATCGCCTTTTTAGCTGATTGTGTTATTGGCATAAAAGCAATCTAACAGAAAAACCAGAAAAACGCAAACCTCTCAGTGACAAAATAAATATGTTATTATTAACCTATGATCGGCAGTATTAGGGGGAAAATTTTATTAAAAACAGAAAAATTCATTATCGTTGAAACGGGTGGTGTGGGATACAAAATAAACATCTCACCTGATGTATTGTCCAAAGTAAACGATGTGTCAGGAGATGTACTGCTTTGGATTCACATGCATGTGCGAGAAGATATTTTAGATTTATACGGATTCCTCGACCATCAAGAATTAGAATTTTTTGAGATGCTTATCAATGTTTCTGGTATTGGTCCTAAGGGAGCACTGGCAATACTGGGAATCGCATCCATCGAGACATTAAAAAAAGCAATAGGAACTAGCGACATTGCTTACCTGACAAGGATATCCGGTATAGGAAAAAAGACTGCTGAAAAAATAGTCATTGAGCTTCGAGATAAAATGGCAAATAAGATTAATGGCGAAAAAACTGGGCCTTCTTTGCAAAGTGAGCTTGATGTTATGGAAGCGCTTAAATCCCTCGGCTATTCTCAATATGAAGCTCGTGAGGCATTAAAAAAGGTTTCCCCCGATAGCAATACCAATACAAAAATAAAAGAAGCTTTAAAAATATTAGCTAATAAATAAATGCCGGAGTTGCCAGAAGTTGAGACAACAACACGAGGACTACGGAGGACAGTAGTGGGGCTTGTGATAAAAAATGTTTGGACAGATCTAAATACTAAAGATAAGCGTCAAAAAGATAGCATAGCTAACACAAAATATTTCAAGATTTTTCAAAAAGAAATTTTAAATAAAAAAATCCTCAGTGTAGAGAGGCGGGCAAAAAATATTTTAATAAATTTGAATAATGAAAGAACCATCCTGATACACATGAAGATGACGGGGCACCTTCTCTTCGGCAAATTTAAATTTATAAAAAATAAAAACAAGTGGACAGCAGTGGAAAAGGGCCCGCTCCAGGATCCATACAATAGGTTTTTACATGTAGTATTTTCTTTTTCTAATGGTAAAAACCTCGCCTTCTCTGATGTGCGAAAATTTGGAAAAATCACGGTTCTCCAAACCAAGACAGCTCACGATAGTAAACATTTAAAGAATATTGGGCCGGAACCACTAGAGAAAAGTTTTACCGAGAAAATTCTTAAAAAGAGATTGGACAAGAAACCAAACGGGAAAATAATGACGGTGTTGATGGATCAGAGTGTCGTCGCCGGCATTGGTAATATTTATTCCGATGAAATCCTCTGGCATAGCAGCATACATCCAGAACGCCAGGTGAAAAATTTAAAAGAAAAAGAATTGAGATTAATTTTCAAATTTATGAAAAAGCTCCTCTGGAGAGGGATAGATCTTGGTGGAGACTCAATGTCTGACTACCGAAACATTTATGGTAAGCCCGGTAAATTCCAATTACATCAAGAAGCATACAAAAGGACCGGAGAAAAATGTCGCAGAAAGGGCTGCAAGGGGAAAATTTTAAGAAAAATAATAAACGGTCGAAGTGCCCACTATTGCCCTACACACCAAGTATTCTGAAAAGCGCCACTCCCAGCGCCACAGAAACATTCAGCGATTCTTTTTTACCACGCATCGGGATTTCAGCAATCACGTTACAGAGTTTTAAAATATTTTTCGGAATTCCAGTCACTTCCGCACCGACAATAAAAGCTTTCTTTTTCGAGCCATGAGCCGGTCCGCCTCGGGTGGATACTTTTTTATAATCTATAGAATTTTCATCTTGCTCAATAGCAATCACTTTACCCCCGTT
>CAYIUH010000054.1:0-5079 GCA_964366625.1 uncultured Candidatus Saccharibacteria bacterium | reverse complement strand
GTTTAGAGTTGCATACTTGGATAAACCAATGTTTGAAGAGTTGGCAAAGACAGGAGATGCCGACAAAGGACACTGGGTAACAGAGTTCACTCTTGAATCTCTTGAGGAAAGTGCATCGGCTAAGCGTACGGGATACAATCAAGCGGGTTGATGCAAAATGGTTGACATTAACCAAAGATTATTATATACTTTCCTTGCTGGTGCTTACCAGTAATGGAAAAACCAGCAAGGAGGTATATATGAAAAAATGTTTGGTCGGTGATTGCAGTAAAATATATTATGCTAAAGGATATTGCAGAAATCATTACCGTGTAATTGTTAACAAAGAATCTAAAAAATATTGGCAAAAAGTCCTTAGTAATTCAGGGTTACACGAAAATAGAAAAAAGAGTTATAAAGAGTGGGAGCAAAGAGTTAAATTTACAGAAGATTTTAAAAAAAGAAGAAAGATAAGCGCCACAAAAACATATCTAAAACATAGAGAAAAAAGGATTAGTTATGTTAAAAAATGGAAAAAGAATCTTTCACCAGATAGGGCTAGAGAATACTATAGAAAAGATAATTTTACTCGTCAATTCGGTAGTTGGAGATTGCGGGAATTAGTAATCAAACGAGATGGTGAAAAATGTATAAAATGTGGCATAACACGAGAAGAACACAAAAAACGATGGAATCAGGATCTACACGTAGATCATAGAGATAATTATGGAAGAAACGTGGTAAAAGATGAAAAAAATAATAATTTATCGAATCTTGAAACTCTTTGTATTCGATGTCATAGAAGCAAGTCATCTAAAGAACAATGGAACGCAAGACGACAAAAATTATTAATTTATGGAAAAGATTTTACTGAAGAATTAAAAGAGAAAATCCGTGAACAATCAGGAAGGTTGTGTAAAGATTGTGGTAAGATAGAAAAACAAAATAGAAGAAGACTTGATGTTCATCATATAAACGGAAATAAACATGATAATCGGGAAGAAAATCTTATTCCGTTATGTACAGTCTGTCATTATAAGAGAGAGTTGTTGTTAAAACAACAAAATACATAGTCTTTGAGGCGATATACGCTAGAAGACAACCATAAGATCCTTTTAATAGGAGTTTTTTGGTTGTCTTTTTTTATGCAAATAGCGGCAGTAAGCAACGGAAAATTACGCAATGCAGGCGACGTAGAGTTTGCAGATGATGTATTGGATTCAAAAAGAAATAAAGGGATTTGGCCGACAATAGAACTTTTGGTTAATGCGTGGGAGAAGAAAACACCGGAAGATTTTCAGGGATTCAAGGTGCAGATTGATGAAACGAGACGGGGGTTGTTTGATAAAAGGTTCGGACAGACTACAGGCGGGGGAGATCACGCGAGAAGGTTAACAATGATTTTTCCAGAAAAATTGTTTTGGATGATCCGGGCGGTATATAAGTCAGATGAATTGCCAATGGATAGAAAGTTCTATGACGAGTTTTTAAAACGATTTCGGTTTTTTCAGATTCCAGAAAAAATATAACTATGGCAATCGGCACAGGAAATTCACTCTCACAATTAGAAAGAACATGGCTTGCCCAGCGGGTTTCTGGTCAGCTTGGAACTACTCCGCTTAATGACATTAAAAGGCGATATTAT
Source organism: uncultured Candidatus Saccharibacteria bacterium (assembly GCA_964366625.1). GTDB lineage: Bacteria > Patescibacteriota > Minisyncoccia > Phycocordibacterales > UBA9973 > UBA9973. The sequence continues at coordinate 3,455 of CAYIUH010000054.1, read as the reverse complement.
GTTTCGCAGATTGGTGGTGCGGCAGCGGATGTTCGTTCTTTGGATGATTTAGAAAAACAATGGTTGAGAAAAGATATTACCGATAACTTAGGAACGCCTAATGGAGATGAATTGTCCAGCCTTTGGATTCAAGCCCTTTCGGCAAGAGGTCTTTCGGTGAATAAATTTATTAATGAAAATAAAAAGACGTACTATCTTAATGTTTCGTAGGGGGTGATTGTAAGTATGAAGGGATATAAAACAGTAAAAGCAACAAAAAAAGGAAAAGGTGGATTCGCCGCGTTTCTTAAAAAGAGTAAAAAAAAGTAATAAAAGTTTGGAATTCCGACAATGCCCATAGGACAGGCAGATCGGGGGACTAAGGAGGTCCATAATGGAAACACAAGAACCGAAATTGGCTCTTTGTATGATAGTTCGAGATGATTCTGAAGCAGATATGCTTCGAAGAGGTCTTGATTCAATAAAACAATACGTCGATGGAATTTTTATCACCGGAACGGGTGAAAAATGTGAAGAAATAAAAAAAATTACCGAGGAATACGGCGGAGAGTATTCCTATTTTAAGTGGAAAAAACGGTTTGACGAAGCGAGAAATTTTAACATATCCCAAATTCCAAAAGAGTACCTCTACTTTATATGGATGGATGCGGACGATGTGTGGTCTTCCCCAGATAATCTTCGTTCGGTAGTACGCGATGCGTATATTTACAACCAAAGCGCAATATTTTTTGATTATTGGTACATGGTTGATTTGGATCCCAAAGGAAATATTCGAGAAATAGTTATCGAGCACAAGCGAGAGCGTGTAATAAAGAACGACGGAACATTTAAGTGGGTTGGAAAACTTCATGAAACGCTTATTGAACAACACTCAGAAAATGTAACAAAGGTGTATCGACCCGAAGTAAAAGTGGTGCATTTGACCACTATGGATAGGGCAGATAAGAACGTGGACCGAAATATAGAAATTCTTGAGGACGCAGTTCGGGAAGAAAATAGAAAGGACCCGAGGACAATCATGTATCTTGCAAAAGCATATTTTGACAAGGGGAAGGTGGCAAAAACACCCGGAGACCAGAAAACATATTACGAGATGGCAATAGCGCTTTTTCAAGAATATCTTGTGGGGTCTGGAACTCCAGGAACACCCGGCTATCAGGAAGGATCTGGCTGGGCAGAAGAGCGATCGAGCGCGTGGGAGTATATGTCTGAAATATATCGGATATTCAACCAGTTTAATTTAGCAATAAAGTGTGTTGCAAATGCCCTTATTGAAGATCCGAGATTCCCAAATTATTACATAAGCATGGCAATGATTTATTCCATGAAAAAAGAGTGGGATAAAGCAGACACGTGGTTAAAGATCGGATTAAACATACAGATGCCCAGCACCACAATCATTCTTACGCCAAGAGATATGAAGGCTCGGGCTCTCGAGGTGGATTTTCAGATTGCTATGTCAAAGATGGATTTGGATAGAGCAGAAAAAGCGTCAACCAAGATTCTTGAAATTTTTCCTGAAATGAAAGAAGCAAAAGAAAGATTTGATTATATTAAGAAGTTAAAATCCATTAATCAGGTAGCGCAGTCCGTCGTGTACTTAGGGAGGTATCTCGAAGCACAAAACCAAAAAGATAAAATTGTTTCTTTGATTGGGGCAATTCCTCAAGAGGTTGCAAATGAGCAGTTTGCTTCCCAAATGCGCCATCTTTATCTTCCTAAGCGGGTATGGGAAAAGAACGAAATAGCAATTATTTACGGCCCAGGGTTTGAGAAGTGGTCTCCAAAAAACGTTGGACATGGAATAGGGGGAAGTGAAGAAGCGGTTATCTATCTTTCGAGAGAATTAGCAAGAAGGGGGTATAAGGTTACGGTGTACGGAGACCCACAAGAAGATGCGGGAGAGTACGACGGGGTAACATATAAACAATGGTATGAGTTAAATATTAAAGATGAATTTAATATTTTGATTATTTGGAGGGCGATAGGGTTTATTGACAATGCTCTTTCTGCAAAACAGACATATCTATGGATGCACGATGTTCCAGCAAATCCTAGCTTTACTGAAGAGAGAATGAAAAAGATTGACAAAATATTTGTTCTGTCTCAGTTCCATAGAAGTTTGCTTCGGATGTATAAAGATAAAAAGCTTATTGAGGTTCCAGAAGAAAAGGTCTTTGTAACGGCAAACGGAATCCTTCCTGTTGTGATAAACAAGAAGTGGGAACGAGACCCATATAAAATAATTTATAGTTCCTCATATGATCGAGGTCTTGTATACCTTTTGAATATGTGGCCGGATATTAAAAAAGAGGTCCCAGAGGCTCATCTTGAGATATTTTACGGTTGGAATTTATACGACACGGTTCACGCAAATAACCCTGCTCGAGCAAGATGGAAAGCGCAAATGCAGGAACTCATGGGTCAGGATGGAATCACAGAAAGAGGAAGAGTCGGTCACACAGAATTGAATAAAGAGTTCGCAACATCTGGAATTTGGGCATATTCTTGTGCGTTTGAGGAAATAAGTTGTATTAGTGGAATGCGAGCACAGTCAACAGGAGCTATTCCAGTGGTGACAAATTATGCTGCGCTTAAGGAAACGGTCCAATACGGTGTCAAGGTAGACGCGGATATAACAGATTTTGATGGTCAGGAAAAGTACGAGAAGGAATTGATCGCAATGTTAAAAGACACCAAGCAACAGGAAGAAATAAGGGGAGAGATGATGTCGTGGGCTCAGGAAAAATTCCTTTGGTCTAAAGTTGCGGAAAGTTGGGACGAAGTGTTTAAAAATAAAAAATAGGAGGTGATAATATGGCACAATTTGCAAGTCAAATGCCACGGAGTAAATGCCGAATATGCGGAAAAGATATCGTAGTTCGGTCGACTCGTGGACGAGATGCAGATGGATATTGTTCAAAGGTTCATTGGTCGTTGAAACGGTTTGAAAAACGGTATGTTGGACCGAGATATAGTAAACACGACTTACCAAAGAATATTTTAGAAAAAGGAAAATTGCCATCGTAATAATCACGTATGAACGTTGTTGTCGTAGGGTTTACCACGCCAAAAGGAAGAAAAATATCGGACTTTTTACAAAGCCGAGGGGCTTGTGTTTATGGATTAGACAGAAACATTGATGGTGATTATCGTTCTTTAACACGGCGTTTTTCATTAAACCCTCGACATAGGGAGAGCATACGACTTATGTTTGAGATAGCAAAACCAACTACTCTCATTTATTGTTCGTCGGATGACGGAAAAAATAGAGAAAACTACGTTCCTTTTTTGAATGTCCTTACCGTAGGGGTAGGATTTGGAATCTCAAAAGTGGCACTGGTAATTAACGAAAATTTCCCCATAGAAGAACCCAAAACGACACAACAAGTAGAGCTGGTGGCGTCAGTGGCGGTGTTGAAGATTTTTTCAAAAGACATGGGGTATGAATATCT
>CAYIUH010000053.1:0-5103 GCA_964366625.1 uncultured Candidatus Saccharibacteria bacterium | reverse complement strand
CTATGGGGCTCTCGAATCTTTTCGGCACAGTTACCCAGCTTTTTCGTCGATTTTTTATTTTTTCTTTAAGTCCGGTTTTTTACAATTTCGGAATTATTTTTGGCGTTATATTTCTTTTTCCCATTTGGGGGATTTATGGATTGGCGCTGGGAGTTGTTTTAGGGGCTTTCTTGCACTTTATTGTTCAAGCAATTTCGTCGAAACATTTTGGGTTTACACTAGGATTTTCTGGCGGGATTAATTTCGAGGATATCAAGCGGATTGCCGTTATTTCACTTCCTAGAACTCTCGGTCTTTCTTTTAATAATATTGCTTTGATTTCTATTATCGCCCTCGCTTCGTATTTGAAAAGTGGATCTGTTTCGATTTTTAATTTTTCTTTCAATCTCCAATCCGTACCCCTCAATATCATCGGCATTTCTTACGCTGTTGCCGCTTTTCCCACACTTGCAAAGTCCGTATCTTCGGGAAAGATAAATGAATTTAAAGATCACCTAAAAGAGGCCGCGCGAGCAATAGTTTTCTGGTCATTGCCGGTGATTTTTCTTTTTATTGTGCTTCGGGCGCAGATTGTGCGAGTAATACTTGGTTCTGGGAGTTTTTCTTGGGATGATACTCGTTTGGTCGCAGCATCGCTTGCAATTTTTTCTGTTTCGGTTGTTGCGCAGGGGATGGTTGCGCTTTTATCTAGGGCTTATTATGCTCATGGCGACACGAGACGCCCCCTTATGATAAATTTATTTTGCTCCATTGTCATAATATTTTTATCGAGCATGTTTCTATTCGTCTTTGATAGTTCCATTCTTTTTAAAAATTTTATAGAATCAATGCTCAAGGTCAGTGATATTCCCGGTACGGAAATTTTAATGCTTCCACTTGCTTATTCTTCTGGGATGATTTTAAATGCCATTTTACAATGGTATTTTGTTCGTAGAGATTTTATGAAAGGAGAGTCTTTCATTACCACCACATTTTTTCAAAGTTTGGGGGCTTCGTTTTTCTTGGGGCTTGTAACTTATTTGGGATTAAACATTTTTTCTCCAATTTTTGGCACCACGACACTTGTTGGGATATTTTTACAAGGTTTTATCTCTGGAATCTTCGGCATAATGACTGCTATTTTTATTCTACATCTTTTGCAAAATAAAGAATTAGAGAGTGTGGTAGATACTCTAAAAACGAAGTTTTGGCGAACAAAAGTCATTGCTCCTCCCCAGGAGGGGCTTTGAGCTTGGAAATATAAGCTTTTTCTGGTAGAATGGCAGAATGTTCTCTTTTAGGAAGATATTTAAATATATTTGGCCCCAAATTTCTAAACACAGAGGTGCTTTTTTGGGCATTGTATTTTTCTTTGGGGTAAGAGTATCTATAGACTTTATCATAATTCCAATATATTTTAAAAGATTTATTGATATACTTTCTACCTCTTCGTTTCTTGATCGTGCCATATTATCACCGCAAATCTTCCATGTGGTTTTCTGGATAATAGCTTTTCATTTTTTGGTGTCTGTTACTGCGAGAAGCAGAGGATTTCTGTATGTGGGTTTTATTACCGATATGGTTCGTGATTTACGCAATTTTTCTTTTCAGAAAGTAGAACAAAATTCTCAAACTTTTTTCTCCAATACATTCGCCGGAAGTCTTGTTACCAAGTCGAGACGTTTTGTGACAGGGTTTGAAAATATGTTTGATATTTTTATCTTTAATTTTTTACAGATATTTATTCTATTGATAGGCGTGTTTGTGGTTTTGATTCAAGAGTCATTCTTTATTAGCGGCGTGCTTTTTGGTCTGATCTTTGTGTACATGTCTATAGTTTTGTTTTTTTTAAAAAAGAAATTAAAATACGACATTTTAGAAGCAGAACAGGACTCAAAAATCAGTGGTCGTTTGGCGGATGTTTTTGGAAATATTTCTGCGGTTAAATTTTTCTCCGCTCGCAATCAAGAAATTTCTTCATTTGGAAAATATGTTGACGAAGGTTTAAGTCGTAGTCGTCGGGTGCTGGGCTGGGGGAACAGAATTGATGTCTTGCAGAGTTTTTTTAGTTTTGTGATAGGAACCATCATGCTTTACGTTTTAGCTCGGCTTTGGCTGGATGGTGAAATTTCAACGGGCGCAGTTGTTTTAGTTGAAACTTATCTGACGCTAATTTTAACAAGACTTTGGGATTTAAGTGGTTCCTTGGTTAGATTTATGAAATCAGCCGCTGACATGAAAGAAATGATTGATATTTTTGAAGTAATTCCAGATATTCTCGATCCTCAGAATCCAGAAAAATTAAAAGTTAAAGAAGGACACATTGTATTCCAAAATGTTTGTTTTAAATATAATCTTGGACAAGAAGTTTTATCTGATTTTAACATTGATATAGCTCCAGGTGAACGCATTGGTATCGTGGGACATTCCGGCGCAGGCAAATCTACTATTACCAAACTTCTCTTAAGACTCAACAACATAACTTCTGGGCAAATAACTATTGATGGGCAGGACATAAGAAACATCACTCAAGATGATTTACGGAGCGTTATTTCATATGTTCCCCAGGAACCGATACTTTTTCATCGACCAATCAGAGAAAATATTACCTATGGTAAAACAAGCGTAACCGACGAAGAAATTGTCAATATAACAAAGAAAGCCCATGCGGATGAATTTATTTCTAAGCTACCTCGTGGTTACGATACATTAGTGGGTGAACGTGGGGTGAAACTTTCCGGCGGAGAACGGCAACGTGTGGCAATAGCCCGAGCAATGCTGAAAGATTCCCCGATACTCATGCTTGACGAAGCAACGAGTTCGCTCGATAGTGTGAGCGAGTCATATATACAGGACGCCTTTAATTAATTAATTAAAGAAAAAACGACGATAGTCATTGCTCATCGACTTTCTACTATCCAGAAAATGAATAGAATAATTGTCTTAGACAAAGGACAAATAGTAGAACAGGGTACGCACAAAGAATTATTAGAAAAAAACGGCGTTTATGCTGATCTTTGGAATCATCAAACTGGCGGATTTTTAGAGTAAGAACATGGATTTAAAACATATCAGGAACTTTTCAATCATTGCGCACATTGATCACGGGAAAAGCACCTTGGCAGACAGAATGCTTGAGATAACGAATACTGTCGAAAAACGAAAAATGCGTGACCAAATACTTGATTCTATGGAGCTTGAGAGGGAGAGGGGCATTACTATTAAAATGCAGCCCGTTCGTATGGAATACCACCTCACCCCCAGCCCCTCTCCTTATAAAGGAGAGGGTGGCCAAGGGCCGAGTGAGGTCTATATTCTAAATCTAATCGATACCCCGGGACATATAGACTTTTCTTATGAAGTTTCTCGTGCGCTTAAGGCTGTGGAAGGATCTATCCTACTCGTTGATTCTACTCAAGGTGTGCAAGCGCAGACACTTACTACGCTGGCTATGGCTCGTAGTGGAGGTCTTAAAATAATTCCCGTACTTTCTAAAATAGATTCACCCCTCGCTCGGGTATCTGAAATCAAGGAAGAAGTTGTTAAGCTTCTAGACTGTAGTCCCGATGAAATACTTTTGGTTTCTGGTCGTACGGGCGAGGGAGTGGAGAATCTTTTAAAAGAAATTATCAAGCGTGTTCCTGAACCCAAAGAAACTTATAAGGGAGACAATGATCTGCGGGCGCTTGTGTTTGATTTTAAATATTCAAATCATCGAGGTGTGATAGTTTTTGTCAGAGTGCTGGATGGGAAAGTTGTTCCGAGGGACAGTTTGATTTTTGCGATTTCTGGGGAAAAATTTATTGCACTTGAGGTGGGCACTTTTTCTCCAGAAGAAATTCCTGGGGATTATTTAAGAGCGGGAGAGACGGGTTATATTGTGACAGGCATAAAGAAGCCAGGTATCGCTTCTGTTGGAGACACCATTACTAATTTTCGAAATCCTTTGCCGGCATTTGAAGGGTATATGAAACCCCTGCCGGTGGTATGGGCGAGCGTGTTTCCAGAAGACGCAGATGATTTTGCCGAGCTGAAGCTTTCTTTGGGGAAATTAAGTCTTTCGGATTCAGCTTTTTCTTATGAAGAAGAGTCGAGTGGATCGCTCGGGAGGGGTTTTCGGTGCGGGTTTCTTTGAATGCTTCATCTAGAAATTATCACTGAACGATTACGACGTGAATTTAACTTAGAGCTCATTATTACTACTCCGTCTATAACTTATGAAATAGTAACAAAAGGTGGTAAAAAAGAAAAAATTTATTCTCCATATTTTTTTCCGGACGATAGTAACATTGAACAAGTTTTTGAGCCCTGGGTGAATATAAAAATTATCAGTCCAGCAAAGTATCTGGGCAATATCATGCAACTTTTGTTTGATCATGAAGCAGAGATTGGTGAAACTGAAAATTTTGGTGATAATAGATCATCAATATCGGTAAAAATGCCTCTGCGAGAACTTATGCGGAATTTTTTTGACGAATTAAAAAGCGCTTCTTCCGGCTATGGTTCGATATCTTATGAAATAGGAGAAATGCGGGAAGCGAATGTTACCCGACTTGATGTTTTAGTTGCTGATGAAGTTGTTCCGGCTTTTTCAAAAGTTATTTCTAGAAAAAGGGTGGAAGAGGAAGCCGAAAAATCAGTTGAGAAACTAGAAGCATTGCTTCCCAGACAGATGTTTACTTTAAAAATTCAAGGTCGTGCGCTGGGACGCATCATCTCGTCTCGGACTCTCTCTGGTATGAAGAAAGACGTTACTCAACACATGTACGGCGGAGATATTACTCGCAAGATGAAATTGCGAGAAAAACAAAAAAAAGGCAAAAAGAAAATGAAGGAAAGGGGAAGAGTTAACATTCCTCAAGACGTATTTCTAAAGATGATGCGTTCCGGAGAATGAAAAAATCAAAAACAAATTTTTAAGGGGTTTGGCGAGCGGCGGCGAGCCAATTTCAGGATTTTTTAAGCTTAAAAAAATCCGTACCGGCAAAAATTTCGGTTTTTGATTTTTTTATATGTTTTTAATATGTTCCAAAAATTGGAGAGTAGAGCAATATCATGCTTACTATAATAAGGATACTCAATATTGCCCAAATCCTCTGGATTTTCTTTTGATGTTTTTTATTG
>CAYIUH010000052.1:2380-5125 GCA_964366625.1 uncultured Candidatus Saccharibacteria bacterium | reverse complement strand
CGTGTGCTCTTCCGATCTCTACTTGGCGACCAGGCCGTTTCTTTATACTACTTTTCTCGGAGCAATTCGTCAATTTTTTGTCTATTCTTTTCTCCTTGATCTATGGCAATCTCGATAAAGGGTATCACCTTTATGGGCAGATTTTTTTTCAAAAATTCTCGAAAATTGTGTCTTTGGCGTTGGACAAAGTCCAGAGCCGACTTTTCTTTTATTGTTGGGAATACAGTGATGTAAATTGTTGCTCGCTTTAAGTCATTGGAGCAGGTTGCTCCTGTTACGGTGATTAGGGAAGTTTTGTTATTTTCCTTGCTCAAGAATTCTGCTCCGAGTTCCTTGATTCCTCTTGCTACTTTATTATTTCGGTTTGTCATTTTTGGACAACATTAAATGATTCAATGACATCACCAGCAACTATTTCTATTTTTGATTCAACCATCATCCCGAATTCATTTCCTTCTTCTACTATGCTAGTCTTTACTTTAGTTTTCTCTAAATTAACAATCTTTCCACGTCCAATTTCAAATTCTCGACGCATGATTTTAATTGTTCCACTTTGCGCTAATTTACCTTCCAGGACTTTTCCTCCAACAATCTGGCGCTCCTTGGTACGGCTGAAAGCCCTGATGATTTTTGCTCTTCCGGTAGTTTCGATTGTTTCAACTCTGGGTCGTAATTTCTCCATTTGTTCTGTTAGCCATTCGGTCATTTTGTAGATGATGTCAAAGAAAGAAATCTTTATTTCTCTATTTTGCGCCATCTCAATAGCGCTTTTGTCGCCTTTAACATTAAATCCGATGACGATGATGTTAGTACTGTCAGAAATATTTTTAATATCTGATTCACAAATCGGTCCTATACCTCTCCCAACAATTTTAAACTCCGCATTTTGGGCAGTGATTTTATTAATTTCCTTTTCTATTGCCTCGAGGGTTCCGGCAACGTCGGCTTTCAACAATATTGGGATTATTTTTTTAATCTCTTCTCCGGAGACCTTGCCTCTCAAGGGAGGCAAGGCCTCCGAGTGTTCTAAATTGTCCTCATTTTCTATGTATTCTTCTGCATCTTTTTTATTTTTAAAAGCCATAAATTCTGATCCAACTTTAGGTATTTTATTGAACCCAAAAATACGTATCGGTGAAGAAAAAGTGGCAGAATCAACAGCTTCTCCTTTATAATTTTCAATAATGCGAGTGGAACAGATAGCGTCTAAAACCACTACTGTCATGCCCTTAGTTAGGGAACCGTTTTTGATGATGAGTGTTGCTACGATGCCTCTTTTAGAATCAAGGTGCGCTTCAAGTACAAAACCCGAAGCAGTTTCTTCAGGATTCCCCTTGAATCCCTCCATTTCAGCAATGAGGGGGATAAGTGACAACAAATCATCCACACCCGTTCCAGTTTTGGCAGAAATTTCTACATATGGAATTTTGCCCCCATAATTTTCCAGATAGATTTCATTTTCCGCTAACTCCGTTTTTGTTTTTTCAATGTTGGCGTCTGACTTGTCTATTTTATTTATTGCAACAATCACAGGAATTTTATTTTCAGAAATTATTTTCCAAGCTTCTTTTGTTTGTGGTTTTACGCCGTCTTCGGCTGACACCACAAGGATTGCAATGTCTGCGGTTTGTGTTCCACGTTCGCGCATTTTGGAGAAGGCCTCATGACCAGGCGTGTCTAGGAAAGTTATCTTTTTTTCTACTCCGTCTCCACTTTTATGCAGAACTTCATAGGCGGAAATGTTTTGAGTTATGCCACCCGCTTCTTTGTCTACAACATTTGTTTTTCTGATGTAATCCAAGAGTGTTGATTTACCATGATCAATATGACCCATCACCACCACAATTGGCGACCTTGCCCGTAGGTCTACGGCCGAGGGTTGAGAAAGATTATTTTGTTTTTCTTTTTTATTTTCCATAATTTATAAATTTTACCTTCGCTTTTTCCAAAACTTCTTTTTCTTCAGCGCTTAATTCGAATTCCGATTTATTATTTTTAATTGGTTTGGCGAAGATACTCATGCGTTCTCGTGAATACAGACTTGAAACTACCAGTCCATCACCTTCTTCGTTTAACATTCCAACTGCGAAACTCTGGTTGCTACCTTGATCAGAAAATGGGTTGAAACGTATTGTTTCAAGTCCACGAATACTTTTCTTGAGTTTTGAATTTATAACCATGATGTCTTTTTCTGTCGATTCTTTTGCCTTCTGGAGTTCGGTAATATTTTTTTCTAGACCAATAATAGTATCTTCTAAATCTTTAGCTTTTTTGCCCAAGAAAAATCTTTTCAAACGTTTTTCGGTAGTTGCAATCCAAACAGCGCCGATCAAGATGGCAATTAGGGTAAAAATAAAAAAAGCTATGTCGAGCTTTGTATTCATGCATTTTCAATATATACTATTTTTGTGTTGAAATCAAATCAAATTTATCTTGATTTTGCCGCTTCGGTTCTAGCCAATCCGAGTTCTATCCACTCGTCTGGAGTCCTGGCAAAAGTAAAATTGGAAAATGCCCGAAAAAATGTTGCGGATATTTTAGGAGTACGATCATCAGAAATAATTTTTACCAGTGGTGGCACGGAAAGTAATAATCTGGCAATTCAGGGGATGGTTTTAAAGTCTTGGGAGCTCGGCTCCCACTTGGGGGCCGAGCGACCAAGTGTACCAAGCTTGGCTCATATAATTAACACCAATATTTTACATTCAGATGGGGAGAGCGTAGTGTTGGGGAAGAGTTTTGGTT
>CAYIUH010000052.1:0-2370 GCA_964366625.1 uncultured Candidatus Saccharibacteria bacterium | reverse complement strand
TCAGACCGAGCACCTCAAAAAATTTTTACCAGGGGGGGCACTCAAATTAAAAATCGGCCAAGTCCGGTGTGGGTTTTAATGGCTGGGGCGCTCGGCTCCCACTTGGGAGCCGAGCTCCCAAGTCTCCCAAGCTTGCCTCATATCATTACCACCAATATTGAACATGCTTCTGTTTTAGAAACTTTTAAAATACTTGAGAAAAGAAAAATGGCGGAAGTTTCTATTGTGCCGGTCGAAAAAAACGGCATAGTTGATCCAAAAAAAATAAAAAAAGCAATAAAAAAAAATACAGTACTTGTGTCGGTCATGTATGCTAATAATGAAATTGGTACGATACAGCCAATACGAGAAATTGCAAAAGAAATCAGGCGCTATAATAAAGAAAACAAAAAGAACACGAAAAGGAAAGTTTTTGAACGGTCTGGCTGGGGGAGGGACCCAGAAATCCGAGGATCTGAGAAAACTTTGCCTTTTCGTGTTCTTTTCCATACCGACGCAGCGCAGGCGGTGAATTATCTGGATATTAATGTAGCCAAGCTGGGGGTAGACTTGCTTTCCATTTCCGGTTCCAAGATTCCAGATGCTAGTGGAGTAGGGATGCTCTATGTAAAAAAAAATACACCGATAAGTAAAATCATGTGGGGTGGTGATCAGGAAATGGGTTTACGACCGGGGACAGAAAATGTAAATGACATTGTGAAATTTTCCAAAGCTTTTGGACTAATGCGGAGCTTAAAATACAAAGAAACAAAAAGACTAACAAAGCTTCGAGATTATTTTTTTAAATCTCTAATTCGCACGAATAAGCGAATAGTTGTAAATGGAGATAGGGTTAACAGATTGCCTAACAATGTAAATATTACGATACCGAATATCCCGAGTGATCTACTGGTAATAGAACTTTCAGCAAGGGGCATAATGACTTCTTCTAAGAGTGCTTGCAAATCCGGTGATGGAAAAGCTTCACATGTGATCAGGGCCATTAATCCGAATATAAAAGAAACAGATGGTTCGATCAGATTTTCCCTCGGTCGAGAGACGACGAAGAAAGATATAGATTACACGATAAAGTCTCTCCATGAAATTTTGCAAAAATTAAAAAAGTGGTATACTTAGTGGATGGATATAAAAGATTTAAATAAATCACAACTTATATTGCTTGCCGTGCTTCTTTCCTTCGTGACTTCTATCGCCACCGGTATTACAACTGTAACTTTAATGCAACAAGCGCCGTCATCTTTCACTGTCCCGGTCAATAGGATTATCAAACAAACAGTGGAAAAGATTCAGCAAATAGAGGGCAAGACCACAGTTCAGACCGTTGTAGTGAAAGAAGAGGATTTGGTCGTTGATGCTATTGAGAAAAATAAATTGGCTGGCTTCAGCTTAAGTAAAGATGGTTTTGATTTAGAAGGTAATGCGATTGAGATTCCTATCGGCAGAGCTTTTGCAGTTTCTGTTGATGGTATAGTTGTAGCTGACGCTAAATATGCTTTTAGTAAGGAAATTTTTTATTTAAAAAATGCGAGCGGAAAGTTCAAAGCAGATTTCTTAGCTACCAACCCAGAAGGATTTTCTTTTCTTAAAATAGGCAATCCTCTCGACGGAGTCAGCAAGGTCGCCTATACAGTACCGACTTTTGGAGATTTAGAAAAAATGAAAATAGGACAAAAAATTATAATTTTAGGCAGTACCATATCTTCTTCTATCTTTGAAGGAAAAACAGAAGAAAGTAATAATGTAAATTTTTTCCTTACACCTGAAAATGCTGGAAGCTTGGTTGTAAATCTAGATGGAGAGGTCATAGGTATCGCATTATTAAATCAACAAAGATCGCTCGCTTCAATTAGCGCAATAACTGAAGCTCTAAAATCAATAGATACATCCACACCTTAATTTTATGCCACCACTAAATAAATTTACAACTAAAGCCAAAGATGCCATCAAGAAAGCCCACGAACTGTGTATTGAGCGTGGGGTTAACCATGTTTCTTCTTTGCATTTGTTGGCCGCCTTGCTACTTCAGGAAGAGAGCATGGTTAATTCTATTCTAGACAAGTTGGAAATTGATACGATGCTCTTGACTGATTCGGTAATAGATTTAATCGAATTACCAGAATCTCGCAGTACTCTTTCTCCATCCTATCAAATTTATTTAAATCCAGATTTGGCGCAAGTTATAGAACAGTCAGCTAAATTGGCAGAACTGATGAAGGACGATTTTGTTTCAACAGAGCACCTTTTCATTGCGATTTTGGAAGTTGCCAGTGAAGCGCGGGAAACACTAGCTCGATTTAGAATTTACAAAGATTCAGTTATGAAAGTTGTGGGGGAGTTGCGCAGTCAAAATATTACCGATGTTAGTGAACC
>CAYIUH010000051.1:0-5140 GCA_964366625.1 uncultured Candidatus Saccharibacteria bacterium | reverse complement strand
ATTTTTTGAAGCTTAAAAAATCCTGAAGTTCTCGGCTCGTCAGCCTCGAAACCCCCTATAAAAGTTATATTTTTAATATTTCTATCATAATGGGACAATGATCTGACCCCATGATTTCTGACAGAATTTCCGCTCTTTTTACTTTTTTTGCAAGTTTTTTACTTGCAAAAATATAATCAATTCTCCAGCCGACATTCCTTGCTCTGGCATTCCCAAAGTGACTCCACCAAGTGTAGTGTCCCGGCCCTTTTGTAAAAATACGAAAACTATCTACAAAATTTTTCTCAATGATATTTTGGATTCCTTCACGTTCTTCCTTGGTAAATCCTTTCTTGCCTTCATTTTCTTTTGGTCGGGCGAGGTCGTTTTCTGTGTGAGCGACATTTAAATCGCCAGCGAAGATGACCGGTTTTATTTTTTCTAACTCGCGCATATATTCTAGAAAAGCAGGGTCCCAATGTTTATGGCGTAGCGGTATGCGGGAGAGGCCGTCTTTGGCATTCGGAGTATAGACACTTACAACATAAAACTTTTCAAATTCTAGCGCTACTATCCGACCTTCTTTGTTGGGGTTGCCATATTTGTCACCTATGAGCTTGTGTTTCTTGGCAATTTTCTCTGGAATGTCGAGTAGTATGGCGAGAGACTTCTTCTTCGTGAAAATAGCTGTGCCACTGTAACCCTTCTTGATAGCAGAGTTCCAGTATTCTTCGTATAGAGGTAAATCCACTTCGCTCTGGTGTTGTTCTGCTTTGGTTTCTTGCAGACATACTATGTCTGGTTTGTATTTTTCTATAAACGGAACAAGGAGTCCTTTCTTATGCACTGCCCGTATGCCATTTACGTTCCAAGAAATTATTTTCATACTATCTCTTATTATGATACTTTTTGTGTATGTCTCGCAAATGTTTATCGGTAACATGCGTATATATTTGCGTAGTCGAGATGTTGGAATGACCGAGGATGGTCTGTACTGAACGCAAATCAGCGCCATTCGTAAGTAAATCTGTGGCAAAAAAATGTCTTATAATATGTGGAGTAACCTTTTTGGAAATTCCAGCTTTGATGGCATATAGTTTTACAATTCTTTCTATTGAACGGCGGGTGAGTGGTTTTAAATCTTTTATTTTTTCTTTAATAATTTTATTCTTGCTCGTCGAAGTTTTAGCGAAGGCGGGGTCTATCTGGACAAAAAGCGCTTCGGACATGTCTTTGCGAGCTCTTATATATTTACGCAAAGCATTCTTTGCTTCTTCAGAAAGGAAGACCACACGCACCTTGCCACCCTTGCCACGGACAGAGAATTCATCCATGGAGAGGTCAAGATCGGAAGTAAGCGAACAGAGTTCTGAAACACGTAACCCGGTCGAAAATAGAAGCTCTAGGATTGCCCTGTCACGGAGGGATTTTATATCTGTGCCCTTGGGCGCATTGAGTAAGCGCAAGAGTTCATCACGACTGATGAGGTCAAGCGAGCGCTCGGTAATTTTAGGCAATTCTATTTGGTCAGCCGGCATGGTCTTGATGCCTCTCTTGGTTAAATATTTTAAAAACATTCTTAGCGCAATCATGTAATAATTTTGAGTTTTCTTGGACATAGTTGCGCCAGTTGCTCTATTGTTGCCAGTCGTTTGTCTGTTTTGCCAGAGTCTGAATTCACGCACTGATGCTTCAGTGATATCACTGGCGTCTTCAATTTTACCAAATTCAAAATATCGTTCTAAGTAGTGCCGGTAATTTTCCACTGTTCGCACCGCCGAACCCCTTTCTATCTCGATATATTCCAGGAATTCTCTTTTAAAGTTTTCTATTTCAGTAGCCATAGGTAAATTATACCAAATATTGTGCGACATGCTGATATTGTAAAATGCTATGAGATTATTGAATATTTCAACGATTAACAATTTTTATTGTGGTTGACACCACCCATTCATCGGGTGTATATTATAGGTGTGCTTGTGGGCGTAAGCCCCTTATCGGCTAAGGATTTCCTAAGCTGAAACCAAGCACAATAAAGAACACCTCACCCGAGGCGTTTTTTATTTTATTCCTCCTCTATGCCCTCGGTATATAGTTTTTGATTATTAAATTTCTTATGGGGCAAGACACTCCAAAAAGTTAATTTTCCATCACCGACTTTTCTTAAAACAACAATTATTTTTATCTTTTTTAATTCACCCACGATTGCATGAAATCCCCAGTATTGCACTCGTGATGTTTTGTAGAATCCATCTCTAGCTGGCTTTCCAGTTTTTTCCATTCTATCTCTATATTCTTGCAAAGTGCCAGACTTGTGAATTACTTCTAAAGCTTTTTTAACTAAACTTAATTTTAATAACTGTTCGTCTACATTGCGTGGCAAGCGATTCGGTTTATTTAATAAATGGTTAAAGCCGTCAGAATTTAAAGTTATATTTGCAGAAAAATAAGGACACCAAATCTCAGAATTTTTAGAATATATTTCTCTCGTTTTTTCTATTCTTGTTTTAAGCCTTTCTGACTTTTGTTTGTCCGTTTCTTTGTCCATGTAAATTTATTTTGTAACATAAATTTCTAATTCTTCTGTAAGTTTAAATACAATATTTTTTTCTTTAGAATCTGGATAATTATTTAGAAACTCACGAATCAAAAGAATATATTGATTATGATATGGGCTAGTTGGGTCTGCTTTCCTCATTTTAATAAAACTTCTCAAGTGGTCTGTAAAATCGCAAGTACCCGTGGAAAATGATTTTGCTTTCTTCCAGCTTCTGTAAACTTTTTATTTGTAAATTCGATTGCTTTTTCTAACATATAAGAATATTAACATAATTATTCAAAATTTATAAATTTTACTCTAACCGTACATAAATCTTGCATTTTTAGGCGTTTTGTGCCATACTTTATGCATGTTAGCTAAGAAGAAAAAGCAAACAATAATCAAAAAGCATCAAATTCATGAAAAGGATACAGGCTCGCCCGAAGTGCAAGTGGCTGTTTTGTCTACTGCGATTGATGAACTTGCGAAACATTTAAAGAAACACAAAAAGGACAACCATTCTCGTCGAGGATTGATCAAAATGGTTGCCGACCGTAGAACACATTTGAAATATCTAGAGAAAATAAACAAAGCTCGCTACAACGCTTTAGTTAAGAAAATGGATTTAGTATAATCGAGAGTCTTTGAATTTTAGAGCGATGACGATAATTAAACATAAAGAACAGAGGGTTGGGGTATTCATCGATACTCAAAATTTATATCATTCCGCTCGCAATTTATACAAAGCGCGGGTTAATTTCGGTGCAGTTTTGAAAGATGCAGTGGCTGGAAGAAAATTAGTACGTGCCGTGGCATATGTTATCAAAACTGAAGCAGGGGATGAGAAAAATTTTTTTGAAGCGTTAGAAAAACTTGGCATTGAAACTAAAATAAAGGATTTGCAAGTTTTTCATTCCGGGACTAAAAAAGGGGACTGGGATGTAGGGCTGGCTGTCGATGCTCTAAAGACTGCGCCTCGCCTGGATACTGTTGTAATAGTTTCTGGTGATGGAGATTTTGTTCCTTTAGTTGAATATTTGCAAACAATGACTCAAGTTGAGGTGATGTCTTTTGGTAAATCCACCTCTTCTCGTTTGCGTGAAGTCGCAGATGACTTCGCAGACCTTTCTCTTAATCCAAGAAAATATTTAATCGGGGCGAGATAATTTATTTTGAATAACGATCAATAGATACAGTTATTCAAAATTTTTAATATTTTTATTATTGCATTTTAGAATAAAAGTGTTACTATAAGCAGAGCTCTTTTTATTTACAAGTTAATCAAGGTTCGCCTCTAGACACAAAGTAGTGTTTCAATTTTAAAAGAATAATGAAACAACACTGTAGTCTGGATACGAATCTCATGTAAATTTATAAAATATCAACTTTCTTTCGGTACGGATTTTTTTAAGCTTAAAAAATCCTGAAGTTCTCGCCCCGCCCGGCTCGAAACCCCTTCAGAAAGTTATATTTTATAAATTTTTTTAAAGATTATGCAAAAAAGGGAATATAGTTTAGACATAGGTGGCAAGACTTTGACGGCTACCTTTACTGATTTAGCGGAACAAGCGCACGGTTCAGTAATGTTGCAATATGGTGAGACAGTAGTTTTAGCTACTGCTTGTATGTCTCATGACAAACTGGCCGGACTCGGATTTTTTAATTTAACTGTTGATTATGTCGAGAAGTTTTATGCGACTGGAAAAATTTCTGGCTCTCGATTTGTTAAGAGGGAAGGCAAGCCCTCAGAAAATGCGATACTTGCAAGTCGAGTAATAGACAGAACCTTGCGTCCGCTTTTTGATCATTCTATTCGTCATGCGGTGCAGGTGATCGTTACAGTTATTTCTATGGACGAAAATGATCCTACTATTCTAGCCGTGAATGCGGCATCGCTTGCTCTGTTAGTTTCTAATATTCCATGGAAAGGTCCTGTCGGTTGCGTGCGTATTGGTAAATACGATAATGATGAAAATTTAAGAATTAACCCTTCCCAAAATCTCTACGGAGAAGATGCAATTTATAAATTTGATCTTACTGTTTGCGGGAAGAATGGTCATATAAATATGATCGAAGCTTCAGGGAGAGAAGCCAAGGAAGAAGAGCTGGAAGAAGCTTTTACCCGAGCAAGTGAAGAAATTAAAAAGTTGGAAGATTTTCAGAAAAAAATTGTCGCTGAAATTGGCAAAGAAAAAAGAGTTATAGAAAAAGAGATTATAGATCCTGAATCAGCGCAACTTTTTAATGAACAGATTTTACCCCAGATGGAAGGCGCTATATTTGCCGGACCGGACCTTCGCCACGCCGTAGCGGGCTTTTGTCACGCAGAGGCGGGGAAAAAGAAAATAGATGAGCTTCATAATGTTTGGAATAAAATGATAAAAGAAAAATATCCTCTTCGAGAAGACTTCATTCTGGAAGATGATTTATTCGATGACACGGAAAATGAAATTTTACACAAAAAAGTAATCAAAGAAAATAAAAGAGCTGATGGTCGAGCCATGGATGAGCTTCGGGATTTGTATGCCCAAGCCGGAGGAGTTTCCTCCGTGTTGCATGGTTCTGGAATTTTCTATCGTGGAGGGACACATGTTCTGTAGGTCTTGACACTTGGAGGGCCAG
>CAYIUH010000050.1:0-5193 GCA_964366625.1 uncultured Candidatus Saccharibacteria bacterium | reverse complement strand
GGCATAGGTTCTGCGTCAAACTATATCTCAAAGTTGAGCAAGTACCTCAATGTTATCTCAATTATAGGGGGGTTGTTTCTTATCTTTCTTGGCATCCTCCTCTTCACCAACAAATTCGGCGTGTGGATCGCATACTTTTATCAATGGTTTGATTTTATTAATTACGAACGGCTGCTTGATTATTTATAATTATGGTTAGAGCAATAAAACAAGACGAGAAAGAGTTATACCAATGTGAAGAATGCGGTTTTCATTACGAGGACAAAAAGCAAGCGGAAAAATGCGAGGCGTGGTGTAAGGAGCGTCATAGCTGCAACATAGAAATTACCGCCAGTGCGATAGAAAATAAGAAAGAATAAACCCTTTCCGAAACCGCTCTGCCCGTCGTGGTAACGAGCGGCGGCGGGGCGACTTCCTTTGGTCGCGAATTTTTGATAAAGTAAGTTCGAGTGAAGTCATAAAGACACTCCAGTTTTGTAGAAAAAGATTTTTTAAAAGATCATGACTCCAATAGAGCAACACAACCTTGATGTTAAAAATGTCCAAGCGGAAATAAAGGATTTTTACGCACGAGGAAAAAAGGTAAAGATTTATCATGGTAGCACTACTTCCAGCAGAGCTCAAAAATTTGAAAGAGGTAAGTTTATCGATATAAATCGATTGAATCATATTATTGAAATAAATATTTTCAAACAATATATTTTGGTTGAACCAAATGTCCCTATGGATAAACTTGTCGATGAAACTTTGCGGCACCACCTTGTTCCACCGGTTGTAATGGAGCTTCCCGGAATAACTGTTGGAGGCAGGATTCAGGGTGGTGCCGGAGAAAGTAGCTCGTTTAAATATGGACTTTTCCACGATACGTGTTTGGAATATGAAATTGTTCTTGGAAACGGCGAGTTGTTAACCGCTTCACCGACAAAAAACAAGGATTTGTTTCATGGCACAGCATGTTCGTATGGCACACTCGGAATAATTACTTTGGTGAAAATGTCTCTAGTACCAGCTAAAGATTATGTTCAGCTTACTTATCATACGGTTAGTAATTATACTGAGGCAATTAAATTGATTGAGAAACAAGTCGGTGAAGCGGTCCAATTTGTAGATGGAATTATTTTTTCCAAAAACTGCGGAATAATAATGGTTGGAAATTTTTCTGATAAAAGTGAGTTACCTATTTCTACTTTTAAAAATAGAAGAGATGAATGGTTTTATCTTCATGCTAATAAAATTTCGAAGCGCTATAAAAGATATGACGAAATAATTCCGATAAAAGATTATCTTTTCAGATATGACAAGGGGGCATTTTGGCTGGGATATTATTTTTTTAAATTTTATAAAATTCCATTTCTGAAAATTTTTAGGTTTGTTTTGGACGGTATTTTGAATACTCGTTTGCTTATTCGATTGGCTCACAGTACTAATATGACACAGCAATATTTTGTTCAAGATTTGAGCGTACCGAAAGAAAATACTCTGATGTTTCTGAATTTCGTTAACGAACAGTTGGATATTTATCCTCTTTGGCTTTGTCCTTTACGGCCCAGCAAAAAAGATGAGCTTTCACCCAGTTGTTTGAAAACCGATTTGGTTATCAATGTTGGTGTGTGGGGGGAAACAAGTTATAAATATTCTGATTTTGTAAAAAAAAACAGAGATGTTGAAGATAAGGTTATGGAACTTCGGGGCCGCAAAGCTCTTTATGCCCATGCATATTATCCGAGAGATAAATTTTGGGAAATTTATGACTATTCTTGGTATAATGCTTTAAGGAATAAGTATTTTTCTAACAAGGTCTTTCCAAATATTTACGACAAAGTAAAAGTAGAAGAGAAGTATCAGCCATCTGTGATTATCGGATTATGGAATGCCCTGCGTTCTGGAAAAATTCCTATTTCCTGACCTATACGCTATAATTAAGAACTCTTTTTATTTTTCTCTTCTGGTTTTGCTTCTTGAAGTTTGAAAACTTCTTGCACTTTTTCTTCCAATTCTTCGATGCCGTGAAAGCCAGTGAGTAATTTATCATCGAGGACAAGCGCCGGAAGTTCAGTATCTTTAATTTTATAAATTTGAAGCATTGCTTTAACCGCCGAAAGGTCAATACTATAATCAAAAGAGTAAACCCTTAACTCTGGATATTTTTCTCGAAGACCAGAGAGCGCCACACTTTCTTGTTCACATAAAGTGCAATTTTCTGCAGTCGTATAAAAATAAAGAATGAAAGCAGACTTAACTCCGCAACGAGCAGAAATCTTCTTTGCTAATAAATAATCTTTGATCTGAAGCAATGAATAATATTTTTTCAAATATGATACTTCTTCTGTGGTACCTAGATTTTTCTGGCTCCATTCCAGCTTGCTACCCAGTTCTCCGAGTTCGTCGGAGAATGCCGAATCAGAAATGTTTTTACAAGAAAGTTCTGAAAGCAAAGAAAATTGAGTCTCTGAAGAAAGAATATCGATAGCTATTTTATCCTGAATCATTTTTAACTGATTGATTTTTTTATCACCAAAATAATTGCTTAGATAACCCGAGGTTAAAAAAAGGCATATCGTAATAAGAAACACAATTAGATATTTTTTCCAATCAATATTATTATTCATTTCATTATCTCCAAGCCGGAACTCTCTTTATAAGAGTGTTATACACAGCTTTTAAAAGCCAAAAAGGACTACAGATGGCAAAAACAGGAAAAAAGTAAAGCATCGATGGAGAAAAAGTCCATCTGCCTTCTGCCATTTTTCTTCCCAATACCATTGAAAAAATAACAAAGACGTAGACCAAAACAACAAGAAACGTAAATGACTTTGTGTTAAAAAAGAATAAGTCAAAACTGGGTACTTTATAAGAAAAACTCCAGCCGACGGTGTTAAAAATTAAAATTTTCGAATATAAAAAGTTGCCAAGATTATAAACTATTTTACCAAAGAGAAAGCTGACGGAAAAAATAGAAATAATGCCCATAGGTAAAGTAAAGAAAGAAAAGTTGCCATATTTTTTTCTAAACAAAACACTTTTGTAATCAAGAGTATTGTTTATGAAACCATAAATCCAGCGAAGTCTTTGTTTATAAAGCTTTTTAAGGGTTCTCGGAGTGTTGGTATAAACATGAGCATCAATGCAGTGCTCTATTTTATAATAATTTTTCTGCATTCGATAGGCGATTTCCATATCTTCGGTGTTATGCCCGTGACGATAAGGACCCAGATTATCGAAAACTTCCCTACGGAAAATTGTTAGCGGTCCAGGAGTTACATGAATTGCCCCAAGAAAACCAAACATTTTTTTGAAATAAACACCCATGTCATATTCTGCCTTTTGAACGTGCTGAATAATATTATTAGAATTACAGACAGTTGCCGATGGAGCAACCGCCATCAGACTCCCATCATTTTCGAAATAACTCATGATACGAACAAGGGATTCTGGATCAGCAAAGGAATCTGCATCCAACCCGCCAAAGAAATCCGTTTCGAGATTTTCTAATCCCAAGTTTAGCGCGGTATATTTCCCCCCATTTTCTTTTCTGAAAATTTTAATATTTTGATATTTTTTAAATTTTTGAATAATATTCCAAGTGCCATCAGTAGATCCATCGTCAACCAAAAATATCTTAAGTTTATCTTTAGGATAATTCAAAGACAACAATGAACGAATGGTTTTATAGACCGTTTTCTCCTCGTTCCAACACGGCACGATGATTGTAACAGATGGATATTTAGAAAGTTTGATCTGACCTTTTCTTATAATTATTTTTGTTCTATTTTCAAAAAAAGTCGCAAGAAAAAAAACCTGCACATAAACAGACAAAAAGATAAGAACATAAAATATAATATCTGAAACTGACGCCATATTGCTTACTAAGCAATATAGCATTTATAGAGTTAAATGCAAATCAGCTGTATCCGTCCATAACATATGAGACTCCTCTGCTGTTAATGTACCCACAATATACCTTAAGGGAGAAATTAATCCCCTACCACAATAAGCTTAGAGGAACTGCGATGACCATTAACTATACGAATTTGAGAAGAGGAGATTTTGAAATGAAGGGCTAGTAACTCTAGAATACGTTTGTTGGCCATGTTGCGCTCTGCGGGCTCGCATACACTGATTTCAAAATGGTCTTTGGATTTTTGTTTGAAAGTTTCTTTTCTACTAGAAGCTACAACTTTTGCATGTACGTATTCCATTATTTGCTTCTCAATTTTTTTATAACGATCCCACCCCAAACCAAGAGCAAGGCGCTGTAATTTATTATCATGAACCATTGATTGCTCCACTGAATGCCATAAGGAAAACGATAATCAGAAATTGGGAAAAGAAATGGCGTGGGGAAAAATGCAAGCACGTGCGAAGGTATGTCTATCAGTATATGTAGCGCCCAGCCGAGGAGCTCGTAACGTGGACGCTTGAAAACTGCCCACACTACCGCGAAGACTACCGCCCAGATTACAAGAGAGTGGCTGTATTGATAAAGGGTATGCGCAATACTTAATCCATCTTCGGCTCCGCCCATGCCACCTTCGGTGCGCCTGAAAAAAACCGAAAAAGAATTTTGCCCAATAAAAATAAAATAAAATCGCGCCAAGAACGGAATCGTAAAAGCAAAAAGGTCTGGAAAAATTCCCCAGAAAGTCGTCCAACCGGGACTTATATGAAAACTTTTTTTCTCCTGCCTGCCGGTAGGCAAGTTTTTCTCAGCAACAGCATTCGCCACCCGAACTCCGGCATTAGCCCAGAGTGTATGCGCAAGAATATCCATCCCATTAGAGATAGGAAATACTTTGCATCTCCGTGGTTATATTAATTTTAAAAATAATTTTTAACATGAGTGATCTCTAACGGGATTTATATTTTTTTACATCATCGCCTTGGCATCTGCTTCGGACATAAACTTAAACATATTGCCTCCGCATTTGGCGCATGTTCCCTTTGCAGAATATCTGCCCTTTTCATTCTTGGTAACAACTGGATTCAACATTTCTTGCATCGTTGGTTTGTTGTTAGCATCACGACACTTCATACACAAAGCTTTTAGTACTGCCATAAATTTATTTGATTCGCCCGTAGCATAGGCACAGACGACTTGATTAATTAACTATTAATATATCCTAATAATACCATATATAGTTTTATTGCGCATTGTCTACTGTTATACACAAATACATCGATGTAGCTACAGGT
>CAYIUH010000049.1:0-5250 GCA_964366625.1 uncultured Candidatus Saccharibacteria bacterium | reverse complement strand
GACCACCGAGATCTACACTCTTTCCCTACACGACGCTCTTCCGATCTTTAAATATTTCGGGGCGCTCTGGTATTGTCGTTCCTGCTGGTGTGGTTTTCAAAGATGATTCTGGCTATGTCAAAATAAGAAAAAATCTTGTTGATAGCAATTTACTTTGGGCGGTAGTTTCTTTGCCTGGTGGAGTTTTTAACCCATATTCAAACGCCGAAACAAGTATTTTATTTTTAGATAAAAAAGTTGCCGAAAAAAACAAGAAGATTCTATTTGTAAACATAAACAATGACGGTTATAGCCTTGGGAATACAAGAAATCCTATTAAAGATAACGATCTGCCTTCAGCTTTGGAATTGTTGAAAAATTATGTTAATGGAAAGAATATAAATAACAGCCAGTCGTTACTGATTGAGAAGGAAGACATAAAGAATAATTATTATATTCTTGTTGGTGATAGATACAAAAAGAATGGTGATAAAAAAACAAAAAATCATTTGCCGTTAAGTAAGCTTTTAATACGGAATAAAACACCGATAAATATTGAGAGTAATATCGTTTACAAAAGAGCGACGATAAAACTTTACGGGAAAGGTCTTTCAATAAGAGACGAAGAAATAGGGTCAAAGATAAATACAAAAAAACAATTTCTTATCAAAAAAGATCAGCTATTACTATCGAAAATTGATGCCAGAAATGGTGCGTTCGGTATAGTTCCAAAAGAATTAGACGGAGCCATTATCACTGGAAACTTTTGGGCGTTTGATATAAACGAAACTTTTGTAAATAGGGACTATCTATCATATCTGTTGTCTTCAAAAAAGTTTTATTCAATTTGTAAGGACGCAAGTTCTGGAGTTACGAACAGAAAATATTTAAATGAAACAAAATTCTTGGCAATGGAAATTGAATTACCTAAAATTGAAGACCAGAACAAATTGATAACAGAATTAAATATTTACAAAGATAAAATTGAGGAATTGCAGAATGAGCTGGATGTAAGAATATCTAAAGAGTGGGATGTTTAATTTACCGAGTTATGATCAGTAAAATCTCAAAACTTAAAGACTTCGGCATATTTCATGACTTTTCTTGGAAAACAGAACTTCCTGAATTCAAGAAATATAATCTTATTTATGGCTGGAACAGAAGTGGAAAAACAACAGTTTCTCGGATTTTTGCAAGTTGTGAGAAAAAATGTACATATGACAAAGATAAATTTAGACAATACCCTGCAATTTTTGATGATAGTGGTAATTTGGCAAACGAAGGAGAATTTGAATTAAAAACGAATGACGGAACGACTGCTAAAAATACAGATGTTGCTACAAATGTTTTACTAATAAAGGTTTTCAATCAAGATTTTATTGATGATAATATTTCATTTGACCCCTCTAATTCTTCTAAGCCGATTATCTATGTCAGCGAAGAAGACATTGAAAGTAAAAAGCAACTTGAAAAATTCAAGCTGGATAAAATCACATTTAGTAAAATATATGATGAGGCAAAGAAAGATAAGTCATCAAAAGAAGAAACAAAAAGTACTTTTTTGACAGGTTTGGGACGAGAAATTGCAAACATCCTTTTTGATAAGTCATACAACAAGACAAAAGCAGAAAACAAAATAAACACCATTGGAATTGATAATTTTTCCGACAAGACTCTTTCTGATGATGACAAGAAAAAATATGAGGCAATAAGCAAAAGTGAACCTGAAAAAAATCAACTTACACTTCCAAGATTAACATCTGTTAATTTCACCCTTTTATTCACAAGAGTAAAATCCTTGCTAGATAAAAAGGTTGTTTCGGAATTACTAGAAAGACTAAAAGACCCCGAAGATAAAGACGGCGGACTTGATGAAGAGCTTAATAATTGGGTAAAGCAAGGATTCGATATCCATAAAACAAAAAACGAATTTAAAAAATGTCTTTTTTGCGGAAATGATTTAAATCATAATTTTTTCGATTCATTAGCACGACATTTTAGTAAAGATTATGAGGATTTACAGAACTCCATCGAGTTTCTTATTAAGGATTTAAAAAAAGAAAAAGCAGTAAATATTTCTGAAAAAAATAGTGAACTATATTTTGATCTAAGAAATAGCTATGAATCTAAAGCAAAAGAATTCAATGAGATAGTTAAAAAACAGAATGATTGGCTTAATCATTCTGAGACATGGTTAGAACAAAAATATAAAAATCCATTTGATCCTGATATTCCAGAAATGGTCGAGTCTCCTGAAGACTACACAAATTTATTAAATAAAATAATTGATGAGCTTAATGAAATTATTTCAAAACATAATCTAAGAGTAAAGAATCATAATACAGAAGTAGTAAGTGCTAGAGAAAAACTTGAACAGCACTCAATTGCCGTTGCACTATCTGGGCAGGATTATAAAAAAATGGGAAATGATGTGAAAGAAGCAGAGAAAAAAGAAAAAGAAGTTCTCGAAGCAGTCAATAAAAATAATTCCGATATAGCAGATTTAGAAAATAAAACTTCAAATATTGGTAAAGCAATAAAAGATATTAACAAGCACCTGAAAGAATTTTTTGGTAGAAAAGAAATTGAACTCGGGCTAGACGGAGATAAAAAGGGTTATACGATAAAAAGAGACGGACAACCTGCAAAAAATTTAAGCGAAGGGGAAAAAACCGCAATAGCGTTTTCATATTTTGTTGTAAAAGTCGGTGAAGGCGATTTTGACAAAACAAAAGGAATTATTTTTATTGACGATCCGATTTCAAGTTTCGACTCAAATTTCATCTATCATTGTTTTTCATTGATAAACACGCGTTTCAAAGAAGTGGGGCAACTTTTTATTTCTACGCACAATTTTCAACTTTTCAATCTCACTAAAGAATGGTTTATCAATAAAAATAATTCAACAAAGAGAGACAACGAAAAATTAAAATCGGAGGGAAAAACAGAAAAACCAATCCCGTGCGAGTTTTTCATGGTAGAAAATTTTACTGAATCAGATGTTCGAAAAGCAAAAATTGTGGAACTTGATAAAACGCTTCGAAATTATAAGTCAGAATATCATTTTTTATTTGCCAAACTTAAAGAATTCTCGGAAAAACAAGATACGGAATATGAGGATTTTTACACTATTGGAAATATGGCGAGAAGATATTTTGATATTTTTGCTGATTTTAAGATACCAACAACAGGTGATCAAAAATCTAAAATGGAAGTGTTAGTTAAAGATATTAATGATCCTGACGAAAAAATAAGTATGGTGGACGCTGGCAAGGCATACAAATTAGTAAATGAATTCTCGCACAATTCAGACCCGACTAGCACTATAGAACACAAAGATAAAAGCGAAAGCAAAGATGCGATCAAAATTTTGTTGAATATCGTGAAGGAATCAGACCCGAAGCATTTTGAAATTTTGGAGAAGAATTTAGTTTAAGGGAGCATTCCCGCCGTCTCCTCTTTTTCCCACGGCTGGGGAGGTGGAATTCGCCAGCTTTGTGATGTCAAACTTATCAACATATGATGTTTGACTTCTTTACACAGATGTATATACTTGATACATGAGTAACAAATATGGAGGTTTTATTAAGGCTCTTAGAACAGAGCGAGGCTTTTCTCAGTCTTTCATGGCGGAGAAGCTCGGCATTTCTAGACCCTCGTATATCAGTATCGAACACGGCAAGAGGGAACTAACCATTGGTGAGTTTGAAAAGTTATCGAGCGTGTTGGGTGTCTCTTTTGATGAGCTTGAGAATCGCGAATCTCCGAATTATGAGAAGTATAAGCAAATGATTCTGGCTTTTCTCAAGTTGAATAAAAGGGTGACTAAAACCAAATTGGCCAAGTTGCTCTATTTTGCTGATTTTGGCTGGTACTATTACCATCTTCAGAGCATGAGTGGCATGCCGTACCGGAAGATTAAATATGGTCCAGTTGCCGATACTTATTTTCGTTTGATAGACGAAATGTCTGACAATGGCGAGCTCGCTATTGAGCAGACAGACAAGGGCGCGATGATGGTTTCTGCTACTCGTGGTGGAGCAAAAAATAGTTTATCTGATCTCAAGAAAGAGGAATTAA
This sequence comes from uncultured Candidatus Saccharibacteria bacterium, assembly GCA_964366625.1. Classification (GTDB taxonomy): domain Bacteria; phylum Patescibacteriota; class Minisyncoccia; order Phycocordibacterales; family UBA9973; genus UBA9973. The sequence goes on along the minus strand of CAYIUH010000049.1, from coordinate 1,191 downwards.
AACTGATTAAAGATATTAGTGATAAATGGCAAAACAAACAGACCGCCGACATTGTGAGGTTTACTCATAACCAATTGCCTTATCTCTATGCGGGAGATAACGAAATTGTTTCTTATCGTCTCTTTACTCAAGAGAATCCGGATGAGATCTTTTAACCCATGGAATACCAGGTTGTTTTTGAGCCATTTTCCTTAAGACATTATATAAAGACTTTCTCCAAGAAGTACGGTAAACACTGGGATGCCACTTACGCATCTCTGTGTGAGGAGTTTCAGAAAATTGATCTGCTTTTTCGGAAACAAATTGCGGAGTATATTACCGACAAGAATGCAGAGATGATCATTTGCAAGACGGAATTTCGGATTGTGGGTCTACCAGAATCTCGTCACGGTTCTGGTAATAGATGTATCGTGGCAATTCATAAAAATGAAAATAAAGTGAAAGTATTGCTGGTTTATCATAAGAATGATTTGGGTGGGGGTAGTGAAACGGGAAATTGGAAGAGTTTGATTAGAGAAAATTATCCGGAATATTCGGATATTTTATAAATGAAAACTAATGAATTCGTGGAATGGGTCACCGGCGACTTGCTCGCCCAGATGAGCGGGGTGACGGCGCGGGCAATGTTTGGCGGTTACGGCGTTTATAAGGACGGCGTGATTTTCGGGATTATCGTGGACGATGAACTTTATCTGAAAGTGGACGCCAGTAATCAGGCGGAATATGAGAAGCTGGGGAGTGCGCCTTTTGTCTACACCGCGAAGGGTGGGAAGAAGCTGATGATGAGTTATTGGAAAGTGCCGGCGGAAATGTTGGAAAGTCCGGAAGAGTTGCTTCGTCTCGCTGAGCAATCTTATTTGATTAATAAAAATCGAGAAAAGAAGAAGACGAAGAAGAAACAGTAACTCTGGTGGGCATTTTTTCTTTAGACTGTCGTGGTCGCAAGAAGCGGAGGAGCGAGGGACGGAGGAGGGAGTGACGGCGCGCTCGCTGGTCGTAAGAGAAGATGCTCTGGGTGAGCAATAAATTTAATTTAATCATAGTGTTGATGACGGCTGACTCGGGAGATTATTTCAGAAGTGCTACAATAATCTCATGCCCACTTACAACTGGTACTCGCAACTGATCAAACCAAGCTGGGCGCCACCGAGCTGGCTCTTCGGGCCCGTGTGGACTGGCTTGTATGTTTTA
>CAYIUH010000048.1:0-5290 GCA_964366625.1 uncultured Candidatus Saccharibacteria bacterium | reverse complement strand
TCGCCGTGGATGCGGACACGGGAATGGTGAAAATAGACTTCAACCACCCCCTCGCGGGAAAAACACTGCACTTCGACGTGGAAATCATCAAGTTTACGGCGAATCCGTGAAAAATAAGTCCGATTTTTTATTCAACACATACAGATAGCCAATTGCGAAATGGAATGATCGAAATTCTGAAGGATGCGTTTATTTCTGACAGAATGTTATTTCATCAAATTCAGAAAGAAATGAAAAAATATTTATCGAGAGATGAAAAAATAATCACTAAAATAGTTTGGATCGGAATCGAACACAAGGCAAGACTATCCAAAAAAGGAATAGAAAATGGTCCCATTCTGCAATCAATTTATGGACACACATTTGGATATGCCATCGAATCCTATTTTGATTTCAAGAAATACTCCCATCCCGAGGCAGTAGCCTTTGGAATGATGTTGGAGGGAGCTCTATCGCAATACATTGGTTATTTATCCGCGAAAGAGCGAATGGAACAAACGGAGATCATTAGAGGTCTTGGGTTTGAAACTCGAATAATGGAATCGATTAAAGTGGGCCGTTTTATCAAGGAAGTCCGAAAGGATAAACGCTCGGGAGATAGTTTTGCCCTTTTCGCGCTTCCCGCGAAAATTGGTCAACCTATTGATTCAAAACATTATTTAGTCAAGGTCTCCTACAAAGACATATCAAAATTCCTAAAGTGGTTCTCCGATGATCAAAACGATATCCAATTCCATTGAAAAAAGAATTTGCCGTCGATTTGGGGATAAAACTCGACTATTGGCACTTATCGGCTCTGGAAATACGGATGATTTCGATCAATTGAGTGATTTGGATTATTTGTTAATACTCGACCGATTTTCAGCAGGGGATTTGCAATTCATTGCATCCATTAGGGATAACGTCACAAAAAAATACAAGATCCCAATCGATATCAAACCATACACCACTGCCGAATTCAAGGTATCAAAAAAATATCCAATAGGAATTCTTCATGCATGGATGCAACAAATGATTTTGGATGGAAATATTTCAATTATCTACCAGAACAAGATAAAGTTTGCAAGAGAAAAGGCGGATAAACAATTAAACACGATTATTCCAATGAATTATTTTATCGATAAAATGAGAAAATACCTTTCTCTCGAAAAAGTCCATTTGCGTGGAAAATTAAAAACTCCCGATATTGAGGACACATTTAAGGTTCTCAGTTCATGCTGTTTCTGTATTGCCAAATTCTTCCTATTTTACAAAGGAATAATGGCATTTTCCCGTTCCGAAATCATTGGCGGGATGAAAAAAATAAGAGGCGATCATCGAATGCTTACAATACTTAACAACATGCGAACATCAAAAAAGTATCACCTTTCCAACAAAATGAAAAACGAAATACTGTATTTTTCCGAATCGCTTTATCTATCTGTTTTGAAGGACGTGGATAAATGAAGCCCATCATCCTACTAATCGGTGGGACCGCTGGGGTTGGAAAAACGACTATAGGGAAGTCCGTGTCGGAAAAATGTAATATCGCCCATCGAATGGGGACAGGATTCATTCGTGAAATTGTTCGAAATAGGATTAAAAAAGATGAAAACTCGGCACTTTTTACCTACACATTCAGGTCCGATGACCCGGTTAAAACGATACGTTCACAGGCCAAAATACTGCGGAAGGATATTTTAGGAGTTATTGCTCGTGCCAAAAAGGAAGGGACCTCCATCATTATTGAAGGAAATCATCTTCTTCCGGAAATTTATTCCGGAATAAAAGGCACAAAACTGATCTTGCTCAAAGTGAGTGCGAAAAAGAAGCATGTTCGAATGCTAAATGGCAAAACACACGCAAAAAGAAAAATCGGCGAAAAGGATATTCGAAATATTCGAAAAATACAGGATTATTTGATAAAAACCGGAGAAAAAAAGAAGGTGTTAATTATCGAAAACGACTCCATTCCAAAAACGACTGAGATAATAGGAAAACGTTTGGCGGAAAAATAATTACTTGTTGTTTATGACATCAATAATATGTTTCACTTCATTCAGATTTGTGATAGTATAATCTGGTTTTCGTTCAATGCCAGATTGATATCTTTTTTTTCGCTTTATCCAAACAGTGTGAATACCCAGTTCTCCCGCTCGCACATCTTCATCTAATCGATCACCCACCATTAACACTTCCTTCGAACTAAATCCATAATCAAAAAGCAACTTTCTGAAGGGTTTCAACTCATTTTTTTGACTTTTGATATCAAATGAAATTAGAATAGTATCAAACAACTTATTCAACTGATATCGTCTAAGAATCGGAATCACGTTGCGCTTGTGTCCATTTGAAATAATACCAATAAAATATCCTTTTTTCTTCAGCATCCTTATGAGTCGCACACCGTCTGGATCTAGGGTCAGTCGTTGAATGAAAATTTTGTAATATTCATCATCCATTTTTTTACAACGCGAAAATGGAATTTTCCAGTTGGCCTCTGTAGCAATGACTGAATAATAATGTCCCGGCACATGTTTTTTGGACTTTTGTAGGGAATAGATTTTATCCGCCTTCTTTCGTGCAACAAGGTAGTCGGCCTTTCTTCCGGGAAAACCATTACGCTCGAAAATGGCCCATCCCAGATCAACATGATTAATCAATTTTCGGGCGCGGTGGCTCATGGCAAGAGTGTCTCCAAAGTCGAAAACGATGGCTTTTATCACAAACAGGAAGATTGTCCCTTTCTTTTTATTAGAAATGGTCTAATAGGGTTAAATGAAACTGTTATTCGTCTCGAAATATCCTCCGATTTTTGGAGGGATTGCGGAAGATACAAAACTGTTAACGGAAGTCCTATGGAAAAATAACGAGGTACATGTCATCTCATTTTCAGGCGCAAAAGGAAAGAATGTCTACCACATGTTGAATAACAATTTTTCCAGCTATCGCACAGCACTGCAAAAAATTGTAGAAATTCACCCAGATATCGTTCACATCCAACACGAATGGGGAAATTTCGGCCTCTCCGACTACAACAAAAAACTAATTTGGCTAATTAAACAATTAGCGAAAAAAGGAATCAAATTAGTAATTACTTTTCATAATTCAATTGAATCCCTTTTTGAGTTTGGTAAATTATTCGGAAAAAAACGTAACCGAAAAAAGTTCAATGAAGCCTACCGACTTCTTTGCCAGCATTGCACGGTGATAGTCCCAAATATTCAACAGAAAGAAGAAATTACGAAATTCGGAACGGTCCCGCACTATATCCCGTTGCCTTTACCAAAAACACACGGTCAACGAAAAACGAAAACCAAAAAGATTGCATTGATTCAAGGTTCCATACATCAGGGGAAAGGGATTGAAACCGTTCTGAAAGCATGGAAAGTCGTCCACAAGCAACACCCAGATGCAGAACTGAGAGTTGCGGGAGGAATTCCCAAAAACTCCAACTCGGTAGAAAGAAAAGAATACATGAATCGCCTCAGAGGTCTTGCAGCAGACTTGTCCAAAAAATCCATTCAGTTGGATTTCAGATTATTAACAGAAAAACAATATCACACAAACATAGATACTGCATTTTTTTCCATTCTTCCATACAAAACGATATCACAAAGTGGGGTGTTATTAGACAACTATGCCCATGATACGCCAGTAATCACCAGTGCCCTACCTTTTTTCCTAGATGAGTTATCTAAGCATAAAACCGGTATTACGTGCCGAAGACCCATAGAGTATTCCAATGCCATCAACAAACTTTTCGCAGACCCCATTTTCTATCAAAAAATACGAAAAAATATAAAGTACCGAAAACGATTCTTTCAAATAGATAAGGTAGCTAATCAACATATCATCGTGTATCGAAAAATGATGAGGGGGGAATAGGATGGAATTCAGGAAAAATGTCTCGGCAGTAGTCATATGGAAAGGAAAGGTATTGATTACCAAAAAACCCAATCGGGAATCTTGGCAGTTTCCACAGGGCGGAATTGAAGGTAACGAAACGGAAGAGGAAGCTATTCTTAGAGAATTAAATGAAGAACTAAATATTACCAAGGCAATCATCAAAGGAAAAAGCAAATTCATTCATCAGTATGATTGGCCGCCAGAAAAACAGACACAAACGGGACTACAAGGGATTCGACAAGGAATATACTATGTAAACTTGGATGAAGATCCAAATAATATAAAGATTAATTTGAGGGAATTGGAAAAAATTGATTGGGTAGAACCAAATAAAATTAGGCCCTTCTTCAAGTTTCAAAATCTCTTGGAACTTTTAGACAATATTCAAGAAGAAATAAATCAAATGGTTGTGAAAAATAAATGAAGGAACCTGCGCTTGTTATCGGTTTAGGTGGGCTTACCGGAACAGGAAAGACAACCATTTCTCGGCTCTTAAGAAAACAGTTTAGTATACCAGTTATCCCAGTAAGTTATTTTCTAGGTTTAGAAGCACGAAAAAGAGGATTAACAACAAAGGCGTGGGCCGAAAAACTTGTTGAAACAGGCGGCCCCAAAGCCGTCGTTGAGAGCATCACGTCAGCAATTTTGAAACTAGCAAAGAGAAACCAAATCTTCATTATTGAAGGATTATACCGCCCAGAAGATTATAGAGTGATTCAAAGGCTATTCCCAAAATCAAAAACAATTTTAATTTCAATGAATGCAGATAGAGAAAGTCGTGTCGAGCGTATAGTAAAACGTCAAAAATTATCAAAAGAAGAAGCCGAAAAATGGGTTACAAGATTTGATGAAGATCGTCGAAAAGTAGGAATTGAAGAATTACATAAAATGGCAGATATTACCATCCACAACAAAAAAACTTTGCCACAGTTGAATCGGGAGCTATTAGAAAAAATTTCCACTAAAACTGGAGCCCCACTACAAAATCGAGCACGGAAGCGTAGGAATTCAGCGAGAAACTTAGCGTAATTATTGAGAAAAAAATGAATCTATTTTAACGATTCGTCGCCACCCACGGTTTCAATTTGGATTGTTCCACCTGCTTAATTTGAACATCGATCGAACGCCGAATTTCGCGTAATCGGAACTCATCTAAGACTGTTTGTCGGCTCTTTTTCGTAATGAGACGTTTTTGTCCACCGTCTCCTTCGATTAGGTAAAGTTCCTCGCTGAGGCTTGATGAGTGATTAACTAGTTTGCTAATGAGATCTCTACCCCTTTTTAGGCGGGTGGAGAGTTGTTGGAGATGATTCAAGTAAGCGGCTTCCGGATTTTCAGCAGAATAGCAAATAGGAGTCAGATTCGTTTTCTTAATCAGACCTACGTTTAGAAGGTCGTTTAG
>CAYIUH010000047.1:0-5354 GCA_964366625.1 uncultured Candidatus Saccharibacteria bacterium | reverse complement strand
AATGTGCAAAGTTGAACTTTGCACAAGTGGCTTTTGACAAACCTGTTTTGGTAGCTTCCGGACAGTCGTGTGTTATTTATAAGGACGATATTTGTCTTGGGGGAGGCATTGTTGTATAATCCACCGATGGGTTAGCCTAGATTTGGCTAATAAAAATTAAAAGTATGGGTTCAAACGAAATAAGATCAAGGTTTTTAAAATTTTTTGAAAAAAGGGGGCATAAAATCATTCCTTCGGCGTCTCTCGTGCCAGAGAACGATCCTTCGGTCTTGTTTAATACTGCCGGAATGCAACCACTTATGCCTTTTCTCTTAGGAGAAGAGCATCCTCTTGGTACTCGTTTAGTAAATTATCAAAAATGTTTACGGACTGTTGATTTTGATGAAGTTGGAGATAATACACACCTAACATTTTTTGAAATGCTTGGTAACTGGTCGCTAGGAGATTATTTTAAAGAAGATGCAATAAAATGGAGTTATGAATTTTTAACTTCTCCCAAAGAGGGATTAGGTTTAAGTAAAGAACATCTGTATGTGACAGTTTTTGGAGGTAACGATGTTGTTTCTTGCGATACTGAATCAGTTAATATTTGGAAATCTTTAGGCATTCCCGAACATCGAATTTATTTTAAAAATTCCAAATCTAATTGGTGGAGCGCTGGACCAACTTCACCGGCAGGTCCGTCGACAGAAATGTTTTATGATCTGACGGGTAATCTTGGGGATATGGATCAAGAAAGATTTGAAGATGCAGAAGAAAAACAAGAGGTGGTAGAAATATGGAATGATGTTTTTATGGTTTATAAACAAGAAGATGGCCGAGTTGTCGGAGAGCTTCCTAAAAAAAATGTTGATACTGGAGCTGGCTTAGAAAGAGTGACAACAGTAGTTCAAGGCAAAAAAAGTATTTACGAAACTGATATTTTTCTTCCGACAATTAGTATGATAAAAGAGAGTTGTCATAAATACAATGAAAGATCTGCTCGAATTATCGCTGATCACTTTAGGAGTGCAATTTTTCTAATTTCTGATGGAGTGGTACCAGGGAATAAAGATCAGGGTTATGTATTGCGTAGATTAATCAGAAGAGCAATTCTAAAGATGAAGTTCATTGATAGCTATACAATATTAACTGTAAATCTACTAAAACATTTCGTGAATGTATATTTTAATATTTATCCAAATCTAAAACAGGTGAATATAAGTCAGGTCTTTACACTAGAAGAAGAAAAATTCATAAATACTCTCAATGAAGGTTTGAAAGAATTCGAAAAAGGCATTGACCCATTTATTCTTTTTACCACTTATGGTTTTCCTATTGAACTTACTTTAGAACTTGCAAAAGAAAAAAATATAAAAATAGATATTGAGGATTTTAATAAAAAAATGGCAGAGCACCAAAAACTTTCTCAGACTGCATCAGCCGGGATGTTCAAAGGTGGTCTCGCGAATCACAATGAAAAGACAATAAAGCTACATACAGCGCATCATTTACTTTTGGCCGGGTTACAGGCTGTGATTGGTCCAAGCGTGAAGCAGAGAGGAAGCAATATTACCGAAGATCGCTTGCGCATGGATTTTCTATGTGATCATAAATTAACCGATGAAGAAAAGAAAAAAGTGGAGGATTGGGTAAATGATAAAATCAAAATGAAGCTTGAAGTTATTCGTCGTGAGTTGCCGTTACATCTAGCTGAGAAGATAGGCGCTGAGATGGAATTCGGAGCAAAGTATCCCGACATAGTGTCTGTGTATTTTATTGGACCGAGAGAAAAACAATATGATGCTATTTCAAAAGAATTATGTGGCGGTCCGCATGTGACGAATACAGCAGAGCTGTATTCGTCATCCCGAGATTATTCGAGGGAAGGCGGTCCCTTTAAAATATTAAAAGAAGAAGCTGTGGCGCAAGGGATAAGAAGAATCAAAGCTGCGCTCATCTAGTTTTTTTGTGTTATAATTACTTGAATGGGAATTTTTTCAAGGAATAAAGAAAAACAGGAATTAATTTTGGTCTTTGATATTGGGTCTTCTTCTGTCGGAGGGGCGCTTTTTTGGATGCAAGAATCGGGAATTCCTAAAATCATTTTTTCCATGCGGGAGCAGATCGTTCTCGAGAAACAGTTCCAGACTGATCGATTTTTTCTTCAGACAATCAAGTCTTTAAATGATGTGGTTGAGAAGATATATAAAATGGGGCTAGGCGCGCCAAATAAAATTTTCTGCGTTCTTTCTTCTCCATGGTATTATTCTCAAACTAGAATTATAAATTTTACCCAGAATACATCTTTTTTATTTACTCCAGAATTAGCGGACAAACTTGTCCAAAAAGAGCTGAATATTTTTAAAGAAGAATATTTAGCCAAGCAAGAAAATTCCGAAGATGAAGTTCGTTTAATTGAACTTAAAAATATTCAAATAATATTGAATGGTTATGAAACCTTTCAACCCTTAAATCAAAAAGCTAAAAAATTAGAGATGACAATTTTTATATCAATGGGCGGGGAAAATGTTTTAAAAAAAATAGTAGAGACAATAGCCACACGATTTCATTTCAAGGAAATTAATTTTACCACTTTTGCCATGACTTCTTTCACTACCATACGTGATTTGTACATACATAGCGACAGTTTTCTTCTGGTTGATGTTGGAGGAGAAGTTACTGATATATCTTTAATAAAAAACAATATTTTATTTGAATCTATTTCATATCCATTGGGTTCCAATTCTATTATACGTGGAATGGCTACCACCCTGCGATCTTCACTTAGCGAAGCGAAATCATTCACCTCTCTTTTAAAGGACGGACATGCAAGCGAATCGGTAGAGAAGAAACTTGAATTAATTTTGGAAAAATTAAAAACCGAATGGTTAAAAAAATTTCAAGAATCTTTGGCCAATCTTTCGCATGATATTTCTATTCCAGCTAACATTTATTTGACCGTGGAAAAGGATCTATCTGATTTCTTTTTAAAAACAATCGAAGGTGAGCAGTTCAATCAGTACACTTTAACAGAATCTAAATTCAAAATCACTTTTTTAAGTACGGAAATTTTTCAAGAAAAAGTTATTTTTGAAACTGGGGTAATGCGTGACACGAGTCTCGTCATCGATGCTATTTATATTAATCGTTTTTTAAAATAAAGTTATTTTACAGAACTTTGCAAAAAGTTTTACTTCAAGATAAAATGTAGTTATGCCAAAGAATGGATTGATGTTAGTAGGTGAGGGTTGTAATATATAGTTATATTGTGGTGTGTTTTTAATTTTTAAATTTATGGATTCCCAAAATCAAAAAAGAATTTCGTATTTAGTTTTAATAATATTTATTATTGTTTTAGTTTGGGCGCTGTCAATAAATAAAAGTAGAGGGCCTGTTGAGAAACAAGAGAGTGAACAAATAATAAAGTATGGTGATTTGAGTAAGCAAATAGAATTTACTGAGGTACCAGGAGATTTACCCAAGGATTTTCCATTAGAAAAAGGCGCTAGAATTTTGCGCAACGAAATAGTGTATTTCAAACCGGTAGATGAAATACATTCTACTAGGGTTTATGAATCAGAAAAAACCATAGCCGACAATGGCGCAATTTTTGAGAAATATTTAAAAGATAAAAATTGGAAATTAAAAGGAAAATTAGATCAAGAAAATTTGAAATCTTTTATTGCGGAGAAAGATAGTGCTTCGGGAATTTTGCAAATTAATATTTCAATGAATTCGATTACCAACAAAGTCATTGTGGATATCACTCTTATAAAAAAGAATCAATCAGGGGTTGATCAAATAGGTGAAGACTCTCTTTAGACTATCAAGGTGAAACCTTGATAGGAAATATCCCAGCCAACGAATTTTTGTTGTTCAAATTGATCAGTACGCTTATCTGGTTCCCTTTGTTGAAGATGATGAAAAAATATTTTTGAAAACCATATTTCCAAGCCGTAAGGCAACAAAAAATTATTTAGCTAATTTAAAATAAATTTATGAAATTCTACGAATTAGATGATTATGAAAAAGAAGTACTTAAAGCTTACGAAAGAGGCAAGCTGAAGTCTGTTCTTAATAAAAAACAAGAAATAGCGAGATACCGAAGCTACACTAAAAGCAGTTTGGACAAAACAAAAAATATCAACATTAGAATCTCTGAAAGAGATTTGTTTAAAGTAAAAGCATTGGCCTTGGAAAAAGGTTTGCCGTACCAGACTCTAATTAGTTCGATTGTTCACCAACACTCTAAATAAAAGAGTTTTTCTTAATCTACTTATCTGAATAGCAAGAATGGTTTTCGTTATCTGTTTAAACTTGTCAACCTGGCAGGTTTGTATTACCTAACTAGTTATGTTACAATACCTCCATTCAAGTGATGGCATAACTTATGGTATATTCATTTTATGAGTAATAAAGATGTTGCAGAACTTTTTCAGCATTGGTCAAAGACAGCGGATTATGACATAAAAACTGCCAGCGATATGTTTAATGTAAAACGTTATCCGTATGCTTTGTTCATGTGTCATTTAGCGATTGAGAAATTACTAAAGGCTTTAATTGTAAAACAAACAAACGAGCATGCCCCTTATACTCACAATCTAGTTGAACTTGGTAAAAATTCAGGAATTAATTTTACAGAAGATGACCAAATTTTGCTTGCCGATCTAAAAGAATTTAATCTTGAATCAAGATATCCTGAGTGGAAGAAAGATTTTTATAAAAAAGCAAATCGCAAATATACAGAACGATACTTATTAAGAACAACATCACTATTCGCATGGCTAAAAAAATATCTAAAAAAATAATAGAACGAGTAAATGCTTACGCCAAATTTATAAACAAAGATATTCCCATTTCCGGTGTTTATATTTTTGGTTCTCACGCTAAGGGGAAAGCAAAACCTGGTAGCGACATAGATGTGGCGATACTCTCTACTTCTTTCGGGAAAAATCCACATGAAGAGGGCAAATGGCTTCAACGAAAACTTTGGGGAGTTTCGTACTCTAATCTTGATGTGGTGGGTTATAGTCCCACAGAATTTAAAATAGGGAAATCTCCACTTCTAGCAGAAATTCGCAAAACAGCTGTTAGTATTTCATACTAGGGGTTTATATTGGTGGACACGGCCGTTGCTATTGTGTGATGATGGTTTTTTTGATGATTTTTTGTTTGTGGAAATTTTAAAAAAGAGGAGTGGGAACGAAAAAGCACCGGAGGATAGCGCTAGTTGGGTTAGATAGAGGCTAAACCTCTATCTGGGAGATTCCACTGGTTTTGCACAAATTGGGTTGACAGGAGGGAGTAGAAAGATATATGACCGGTACCCCAAATTTAGGACACATTTTCAACTAAGATTAGCGGTATAATAG
>CAYIUH010000046.1:0-5440 GCA_964366625.1 uncultured Candidatus Saccharibacteria bacterium | reverse complement strand
AAATATCAACTTTTTTCCGGTACGGATTTTTTGAAGCTTAAAAAATCCTGAAATTTGAAAGCCGTCGCTTTCAAAACCCCTGCAAAAAGTTATATTTAAAAAATTTACTAATTATAAATTTCCGCCAAAGGCGGATCAGCCTATGGCTGAAGTTAATAAAAATATCATGGATAAAGAAAAATTGTTAGAATGGTTGGATAAAGCAACTACTTTAGAATTAAATGAAGTAGTAAAAGCAATAGAAGAAAAGTTTGGAGTTTCTGCGGCGGCTGTGGCTGTACAGGCCGGAGGCGCCGCTGCTGGTGCACCAGCAGCAGAAGAGCAGAGTACTTATACAGTGGTGCTTGCTTCGGCTGGTGAACAGAAAATTGCAGTAATGAAAATCGTTAAGGAGGTTCTAGGCCTTGGGCTTAAAGATGCCAAGGATTTAGTTGACGCTGCTCCAGGAACCTTGAAAGAAGGCATGAAGAAAGAAGAGGCGAATGATTTAAAGAAGAAGATTGAAGAAGTGGGTGGCAAAGTGGAACTAAAGTAAAATTGCTTTCACTGGATGAAAATATTACAATGAAAATACCCGAGAGGGTATTTTCATTTTTATGCAGAACAGACAAAAAACTGCTCTCATTTCAGTTTACAATAAAGAAGGTATTGCTGATTTTGCCAAGAGCTTGATTGGTTTGGGCTGGAAAATAATTTCTTCCGGTGGCACAGCTAAAATACTGAGAGAAGCAGGTTTGTCAGTGACAGAACTTTCTGAAATTACCGGCATGCCTCCTATTTTAGACCATAGGGTTTTAACTCTCCATCCTAAAATTCATGGTGGGCTTTTAGCATTAAATACATCAGAACATTCGGCAGAATTATCAAAATATGAAATACCTTGGATCGATATGGTATGTGTGGATTTATACCCACTTGAAGAAGAAATAAAAAAATCGGAATCTACCAAAGATTCAGTGATAGCCCAGACGGACATGGGGGGCGTTGCGTTACTGCGCTCTGGCGCAAAAGGCGGACGAATTACAATTTGTGATTTTGATGATAGAGAGAGGGTATTAAAATGGCTCAAGGATGGAGAACCGGAACGAGAAGATTTTATAAATAAATTAAGAGCCAAAGCTGAAGCAACTGTTTCTAGATATTGCGCTGTTTCCGCAGGGTATCATAGCGGGGGAAAATATGAAAGTATTTTTGGAAAAAAGGTTTTAGATTGCGCCTATGGAGAGAATGTTTATCAAAAACCCGCCTTTCTTTTTAGGAATCACAATAGTCATGACGATTTGCTGGCTCTTCACAAGTGGAAGCTTTTAGCTGGAAGTTCGCTTAGTTACAACAACCTGTGTGATGTGGATAGAATGATTCAGACCGTAACGCACATCGGTGCAGGTTTTGAAAAAAATTTCGACCAGGCGCCTTTTGTCGCTATCGGTGCAAAACATGGCAATGCGTGCGGGGCAGGGATTTCACAAGGACGGTCCTTAAGAGAGTTTCCCCAAGGACCGTCCTTGGAAGCAGTAGATAAAATGTTGCAAGGGGATTTGCGCGCAATTTTCGGCGGATCAGTGATGGTGAATTTCCCGGTAAATGAAAAAATTGCGGAGGAGCTTATAAGTAAATTTTCTCCCGAAGGTGTGCGCAGATTGCTGGATGTTGTGGCTGCGCCGTTTTTCACACCAGAAGCTATTGAAATACTGGCTCGAAAAAAAGGTAAATGCAGAATTTTAGTAAATCCAGCGATTGAAAAAGCGGGAATAAATTCTTTAGACAAAGCAACTCGTTTCAGATATGTGCGGGGAGGATTTCTTACTCAGCCGAATTATACTTTTTTACCCGACATAGCTTTAGCGACGGCGGGTGTGCCAAATCTGTCGAATGGATTCCTTGTTGACATTATTTTAGCTTGGGCAATAGGATGTACATCGAACAGTAATACAATAACAATTGTAAAAAATGGCAGACTTTATGGCAATGGCGTGGGTCAGCAAGACAGAGTAGGTGCGGCAAAACTTGCAATCTTTCGTGCGGATGAAGCAAATAACGGAAAAGCCGATTTACAGAATGCCACAGCTTATAGCGACAGCTTCTTCCCATTTCCAGATGCGCCAGAGGTTTTGATCGAAAGAGGAATCAAGACTATTTTTTCAACTAGTGGATCAGTAAACGATGAGAAAGTAATAGAGTTTTGTAAATCCAAAGGCGTAAATTTAATCATGTTGCCAGATACAGAAGTCAGGGGATTTTATCAGCATTAGAGCCCTTGTATTTTCTGATAAAAGTATTAGAATACACGAATGGAAATTCTGGGGAAAATTCTAGGCAATGGAGCAAGGGTGAAAATAATGCGGCTTTTCCTGCTCAATAAGGGCAAGAGTTTTATAAGTAAAGATATTGTAAGGCGGAGCAGAGTTAATCCTCTTGTTGTCCGCAAGGAACTTAAATTACTAGCTTCTATAAATTTCATTAAAAAGCGTTCTCCAACTTCTCTTGATTGGTCTTTCAATCCTTCTTTTAAATATGCTGTCGAGATGGAGGATCTTTTAGTTAGATCTAACACTTTGAATAAAGGAAATATTCTAAATGATTTTAAAAAAGTTGGGCAAGTTAAATTGATTATTATTTCGGGTGTTTTTATTAGAAATAAAGATAGCCGGGTTGACCTCCTCATTGTTGGGGATAAAATGAATCGAGGTAAAATAGAAAAGGAAATTCGCAAACTTGAAGCGGAGATTGGCGTGGAGATTGTTTACGCTCTTTTTGAAACTAAAGAATTTATTTATAGATTGAGTATGTATGACAAACTCGTTCGAGATATTCTTGATTTTCCACATGAGATTCTTTTCCATGCTAAAGAGCTAAACATGGAGGTCGTTCGACATACTTGAGCACAGCGCCCAAGAGTTATCCACACAAATCCTTAAAAGGAGCTAAAATTTGGTATAATTAATACATAGAACTTTATTAAGGTCGAAATACCGACTAGTCGAGCATGTTCGATAAATCGGGACTTAAAAGGGTATTATTAGTTAATTGTTTTTTATTTATTATGGCGAATAATATTTGGGCTACATGGGGTGATGTTTTTAATGCATCGCTCCAGAATCTGTGGTGGGGCTTTGTTCAATTCACCCCAAAACTCATCGTTGCGATTGTTTTTTTTATCGTTGGTTGGGTGTTAGGCAACATAATTGCTAGGGCTTTAGAGCAAGTTTTTGGTGCTTTGAAAATTGATAAAGTTTTTGCTTCTATTGGAGCAGATAATTTATTTAGGAAAGCCGGGATGACTCTTGATACGGGATACTTTGTTGGGCAAGTGGTGAAGTGGTTCGTTATCGTTGTTTTCCTTCTTCCTTCACTTAACCTGGTTGGTTTGGATTCCATCGCATCTTTTTTAAAGGATGACGTGCTTGGATTCTTACCCAAGGTTATTGTTGCGGCACTTGTGTTGATAATTGCAACGATAGTTTCCGAAGCTCTTTCAAAAGCGGCTTCAGCTTCCGCAAGGTCTATGGGCCTTTCATCGGCCGATATGCTTGGAGCTGTCGTTAAATATGCTGTATGGATTTTTGCTTTTATCATTGCCTTGGGTCAGTTAGGCATAGCAGAATACTACATGAGTGTTCTATTCACTGGAATAATAGCGATGCTTTCAATCGGTGGCGCTCTTGCCTTCGGATTGGGTGGACGTGATGCAGCGGCAAAGTTTATTGCAAAAGTTGGAGAAGAAGTTTCTCAAAAATAGTCTATAATATAAATATAGTTTTCTTAAAGTTTGTTTGCAAAAAAGATGTTACACCTTGATCTGGTTGACATCTTTTTTGTTTTTGACATTTTTTGTTGCGGGCATATAATGTAAATATGAGAAAAAAAGTTACTAAAAAAGAGGAAGTAACAAACAAGGATCTAGGGCGAATGATTACCACCCTTGGCGGTACGCTTGATTTAAGAATTACCAAACTCGAGAGTTACTTGAAAGAGGGTTTTAATTCTTTGGATAATAAAATTGAGCATGTTGATGTTCGTTTGGGTAATCAAATAGAGGGTCTGGGTCGTCGGATTGACGATCTTGCTGATAATAAAGTTTCCCGAATTACATATAAAGAACTTGAGCACAGGGTACTTGTTTTGGAGTTAAAAGTTTTACCAAAAGCGAAAAAATAAAAGTCGAAATTATTAAATTAAAGATATAATTTATATTTGGATTAAATAAAGATAGTAAACCTATTGAACTTGGTCTTGCAGAAGGGATGCGAGAGGATGAGAGGAAAAAACTCTGGGCAAGTGTAGAACCACTTTACTTTAAAAGGAAAAGATTGCAGGATTTTCTAGCAGAGCAACAGATGGCTAGAAGCAGGCATAACAGGACTTTAAATATTTCTATTATTCCCATAGATACAGCGATAGAATCCTTGTCAAAGGTTAATGATGAAATACAACAATGGTATAAAACAAACAACATTAGTTATAAAGCGGGGAACTTGGTGGAAAAGTTGGCAAAGAAATATTACGTAACTAAATAGTAGGAAATTTTCAAAAAAGATGTTCACACCTTGATCTGGTTAACATCTTTTTTGTTTTAGACTTGATATAGACATTTCTCCTAGTATTGATATAATATTCAAATAGATGATTTATTATACAGTATAATTTCTGTTATTTGGGATTAAAAAATAAAAATTAAAATATGAAAATTACTTATGACAAAGAAGCAGACGCATTATACCTTTACTTTCAAGAAGGCACTTTTTCTCGAACTAAAGAAGTTGGTGAGGGAATAATATTAGATATGGGGAAAAAGAATAAAATTCTTGGGATTGAAATATTGGATGCAAGCAAAAGAATTAAACCAAAAAACATAAGTTACTTAAATTTTCAAATTCCCGTCGAAATGCCTGTGTAATAGAAAAATTATTAACCATATAATAAATTTATTAGAGCTTTCTGATGGTATTTTTGCTAAGTTATCACCCGAAGCAAAAAAATTTTTAATTAAAAAGTTAGAAGCCATTTATGATGTTTTAATTGATTTTAATCCTGAAAGAGAAAAAATTAAAAATATGACCAATGTTACTCCATAATTTTTTCCTTGACATCTTTTTTGCTTTAGGATAGGATATCTTTATCAGTATGAAAATAACAAGAAACAGTTTAAAAAGGCGGCGCTAAGAGCAGACTTCTTTTTTGTCTGTCGGCCGCCCGAAAGGCGGTTTTTTCATTCTTAGGAATGATCAGCCTCGGGTTGATGTGAATGCAGGACGGTTTGAAAATTGAAAATTTAATTCTTGTCGGGCAGTTGTGGAGGGTCTTTTACGCCCAGACAAGAAAGAGCTAAGGCAGATTTTTAGTAGTGAGCGGTCATGAAAGATTTCTGATTCTGGCTTTGTTAATTTGTGGTTTTCAAATTTCTTAACAGGAAATTTAAGGGCGTACGGTGGATGCCTTG
>CAYIUH010000045.1:0-5516 GCA_964366625.1 uncultured Candidatus Saccharibacteria bacterium | reverse complement strand
TGAATAAAGTTATTCGCGCCATTGTTCCACTTTCTGAAATGTTTGGTTATATGACCGGACTTCGTTCAATGACCGAAGGCAGAGCGTCATTTACTATGGAATTTTTTCGCTACGATATCGTGCCGAATAATGTTGCCGATACGATTATTGCAGCAAGAAAATAGAAAAGTAATTCTTTTTTATTTTGATTTGAAATGATAAACTTTGTGTATGTCTTTCCAAAGAATTCCCGGTCTTATTGATGCGCATGTGCATTTGCGTGACCCGGGAGCTACGCACAAAGAGGATTTCTATACTGGCAGTTGCGCAGCGCTCGCCGGCGGATTTACATATATTCTCGATATGCCGAACAATGTTGTGCCAATTTTAACATGCGAACTTTTGGAAGAAAAAATAAATTTGGCGAAAAACAAAGCTCTGTGCGATATTGGTTTTTATTTTGGCACCAATGGATACAATACAGAAGAATTTAAAAAAGTTTGGGATAAGTCGGATGTTTTTGGCTTGAAAATTTATTGTAATCATACTACGGGCGAGATGCTGATCGAGGATTCGGAACTTTTAGAGAAAGTTTTTGGAGCATGGAAATCTGAAAAACCAATTCTTGTGCATGCGGAAGGCGCACAGCTCGTCACCGCACTTACACTTGCCGAAAAATATAAAAAGCGTCTGCATGTTTGCCACATTTCGCAAGCGAGCGAAGTGGAACTTGTGCGACAAGCAAAAAAGAAAGACCAAAGAGTCACAGCCGGTGTTTGTCCGCACCATTTGTATTACACCAAGGACGCTATTTAGAAAAAAAAGACCTCGCCCGTAGGACTATGGCCGAGGGTTACTTCATGATGAAGCCACCGCTTGGTTCACAGGAAGATCAAGATGCACTGTGGGTAGGACTTAATGATGGCACTATCGACATAGCTGAAACGGATCATGCTCCGCACACAAAAGAAGAAAAGGTCCCGACCGAAGTCGGGATCCCGACAGGGGTCGGGAAAAAACCAGCATTTGGTGTGCCGGGGCTCGAGACGGTGCTGGGATTGATGTACAAGGCAGTGAAAGATGGAAAGATAAAAAGCGAAGATGTAGTGAAATTTTTATACACAAATCCCAAAAAGATTTTTAATATTCCAGACCAAGGTGAGACTTATGTAGAAATTGATCCTGAACTTCCATACATAACGGGAGAAGATAAATATGAAACCAAATGCGGGTGGTCTCCTTTTGAAGGAATGACGCTCTATGGGAAAGTGCAAACAGTGGTTTTGCATGGAAAAAAAGTTTTAGAAAATGGTAAAATATTATAATCATGCTTCTTAAACCTTTCTACGATCCAGAAAAATCTTACGAGGAAAATTATAAACAAGGCCCATTCGGCGTCTTCGCTGATGGTGAAGTTGTGCAGACTGTGCAAAGTTCGACTTTGCACAGTTATGAATTTCTGGGTTTCAAAGTAAATTCACCTTTTGGTATTCCAGCTGGACCGCTGATAAATAGTAAATTTATGCGAGCTGCATTCGGAAAAGGTTTTGATATTTGCGTGTATAAAACAGTGCGTACACGTGTGAAAAAATCAAATGAATGGCCGAATATTCTTCCGGTAAAAATTGAGGGGGATTTGACTATAGAAAAAGCAAAAAAAGGATTGATTACAAAAAAAGAATTTACCGAACCACTAGCCATTACAAATTCTTTCGGCAATCCTTGTTTTGATCCTAAAATTTGGCAAGCAGATATAGTTGACCTTATAAATTGGGCAAAGAGTCGGGAAGGTCAGGTGGTTTGCGGAATGATTGAAGGTACGCGCTGGGATGAAAATTTTACGGAGCAAGATTTTTTAAATGATTGGGTTTTGGCCGCTAGATTGATGAAAGAGACAGGAGTTCATGTCATTGAAGCTAACTTTAGCTGTCCAAATGAGGGCGATAAAGTGAAAGGGCTCTTGTGTTTTGATATTGAACAATCACTTCGCATAGCAGAAGCGATGAAAAAAGAAGTTGGCGACGCACCGCTTGTTATAAAAATTCCATATTTCGAAAATGAAACTGAATTGCGAAGCATGGTAGAAAAAATGGGAAATGTTGTCGATGGTTTTTCCGCTATTAATACTATTCCAGCGGCTATCTATGATGAAGAGGGTAATCAAGCGCTTCCGGGCGGATCGTGGCGCCTGAAGTCTGGTGTCTGTGGTGTCCCCATCAAATGGGCTGGGCTCGATATGGTGCGCCGCTTGAAAAAACTTCGCAAAGAATTCGGTTACAAATACACCATCATTGGTGTCGGTGGAGTAACCACAGTGGATGATTTCTTTGAGTATCGAGATGCTGGTGCAGATATAGTGATGTCTGCCACTGGCGCCATGTGGAACCCTTATCTTGCGCAAGAGATTAAAGAAAAGCTAAGATAGAGGCAATGAATACTGAACAAAAAATTGCTCAGGCGCTCATAAATATAGGGGCAATTAGCTTTCCCCTAGATTTAGTTACTTTTAAATCAGGGATAAAATCCCCAGTTTATATAGATAACAGAAAATTTCCTTTTTATCCGGATGCATGGGAAAACGTCATCGAAGGGTTTGCAGAAAAAATAAAAGATAAAAATATAAATTTTGATGTTATTGCTGGAGTAGAGGCAGCAGGAATTCCTCACGGTGCGGCTTTGGGGTTTTTGTTAAAAAAGCCGTTTGTTTTTGTTAGGAAGCAAACCAAAGATCATGGAATGAAAAAAATGGTAGAGGGTGGCGATATTGTAGGAAAAAAAGTTCTGCTTATTGAAGATGTAATAAGTGCAGGACACAGTTCTCTTTCGGCTATTTCTTCCTTGAGAAAAGAAGGAGCAGTAGTTGCAGACTGCCTAGTAATTTTAAATTATGGCTTTTTTGAGGCAAAAAAAGGTTTTGAGAAAGAAAAAGTTAATTTATATACTTTAACATCGTTTGCAGTTATTCTTGAAGAGGTTAAAAAACAAAAAATATTAGAAGGTGAGAAATTAAAAGAAGTTGAAGAATGGGTTAAAAAACATACTTTTAACCAATGATTATGGATAAATACAATAAAAGGGTGAAGAAGATAAACTCACTTTTGTGCGTGGGGCTGGATCCGGATTTTGAAAAAATTCCAGATAGATTTAAAAATTTGGATTTTCCGCAATTTGAATTCAGTAAATGGATTATTAAAGAAACTCATGAATATACAGCGTCATACAAAACCAACAGCGCTTTTTATGAGGCACGGGGGGATAGGGGGATGGCAGAGCTCAAGATGACGATAGATTATTTAAATAAAAACTACCCAGACATTTTTACAATTTTTGACGCCAAAAGAGCAGATATTGGAAACACAAATAGAGGGTATATCACTTCGATTTTTGATTGGCTTGATTTTGATGCAGTAACACTTCATCCATATTTAGGTAGCGAAGCCCTGAAGCCATTTTTGGAAAGAAAAGACAAAGTTTCTATAATTCTCTGCCGAACTTCCAATCCTGGAGCGCCAGAATTTCAAGATCTGGAGTCGGGCGGAAAAACAATTTGGCAAATTGTGGCTGAAAAAGTTTCCAAAGAATGGAATAAAAATAATAATTGCATGCTGGTCGTCGGCGCTACCTATCCGGGAGAAATGAAAAAGATTAGAGAGATCACAGGGGATATGACGTTTTTGGTTCCCGGGATTGGCGCCCAAGGAGGGGATCTGAAAGCAGTCATGAAAGCCGGGCTAAATAGTGAGGGTCTAGGACTTTTAATAAGTTCCACCAGTGGCATTATTTTCTCCGAAAATCCAAAACTTGAAGTTCAAAAACTCTGTGAGGAAATTAGGAAATACAAGTAGGATTCTTCCCCGTTTTTTTTACTTATTACTTCCTGCCCGTATGGATAAAGTTCCGTATTCTATATAATTTTTGATTTTCAATAAACCCTTAGCTTCTATTTGTCTTATATTTTCAAAAGTAACTCCATAATCTTCCCCCACCTCTTTAAGCGACTTTCCTTCGTAGTATCTTTTTCTTATTATATCAGCCATTTGTTTGTTTTTTATTTCTAATGCAGTCAAAGCTTCTTCAACGATAAGATGTAATTCTCTCCGTTTTTCTTTCGTTGTAGACTCGTCGGAAAAATATTGTTTTAAACGCCAAGGAAGCTTATCCTCATTTCTCTCACCTATCATTGCCTCAATAGACATCAAGCCGCCGCTCGGAGTTCTTTTTTGTCTATTTTCATTTAAAGTAAAATGAGTAATTGTATGATCTAAGGCAGTTAGCAAGTAATTTTTAATATTAGATTTATCCTCAGTCAAGTCAATTGTTGTGTTGGCGGTTAATAAATTTTTGTAGACATGGGCCACTATTTCTTCAGCGTCGCTTCTTAAATTAAAACCAATAGATCTCTTTTTTAATTTATTCTCACACCAACTGATAAGTTTCTTATGGAACTTTTTAAAAATTTCTTCAACAATCTCTCTTTTCTTCTCTGAGGTTTTTGCAGATTCTCCTTTCGGCGCAACCCTTATCATTTCATCAAGACTCATGCATTAAGTATAACACTGTCATGTTATTTGACAATATTTTCCGATCTGTTATTATAGAAATAACTGCACTTTCGCAGTTTTTCTATTGGTTTTTAAACAAATAGTAATTATTTATTAGTTAATTATACAGCTTGTGGTTAAAACTTAGTGACTTCCGCCAGAGGCGGACAGGGGTTCTCGCACATTAAGTTTTAACTGGAAGCGCAAAATATTTTATGGCAGAAGAATTTAAAAGAGACAGGCCGCACGTAAATGTCGGCACCATTGGTCACGTTGACCATGGAAAGACAACTCTAACGGCGGCTATTTTACATGTTTTAAATTTAGCTGGCAAGACAGTGCGTCTTCGAGGTGTTGATCAGATTGACAATGCTCCTGAAGAAAAAGCTCGTGGAATTACAATAAATATTTCTCACAATGAATATGCGACTGATGCTCGCCACTATGCGCACATTGATGCTCCAGGACACGCTGATTATATCAAGAACATGATTACGGGAGCGGCTCAAATGGACGGCGCAATTCTTGTTGTTGCGGCGACAGATGGTGCGATGCCCCAGACTCGAGAGCATGTTTTGCTTGCGAAACAAGTTGGTGTGCCAAGAATAATTGTTTTCTTAAACAAATGCGACATGGTTGATGATAAAGACATGATTGATCTTGTTGAAGAAGAAATTCGTGAGCTTCTAACCAAGCAGGGTTTCGACGGCGCCGGCGCTCCAGTTATCCGTGGTTCTGCTTTGAAGGGACTTGAATCAAAGTCAGTTGACGATGAATGGGCAAAGAAAATTCTTGAACTTGTAAATGCCCTCGATACTTATATCCCAGTTCCCGAGAGAGATATTTCTAAACCTTTCCTTATGCCGGTTGAAGACATCTTCTCAATTGAAGGACGAGGTACTGTGGTAACAGGAAAAATCGAAAGAGGGGTGGTCAAGGTTGGTGAAGACGTGGAAGTTGTCGGAATCAAAGCGACTCAAAAGACCACAGTTACTG
>CAYIUH010000044.1:0-5581 GCA_964366625.1 uncultured Candidatus Saccharibacteria bacterium | reverse complement strand
GTAGTTAATTAGATCTTACGAGTTAAAAAATCCATTTTAATATTAAAAATATGAAAGAACATTATAAAGTTTGGGGTGTTGATATCAATGATTATTTTTCGCTGAATTTTGCTATACTTTAGACATGCCAGAAGAAGATTTAAAGCAGATTTTAGAAACAGCCATACGTGCGCCATCTGGCGACAACTGTCAACCGTGGAGATTTCGTGTAAAAGAAAACGTAATTGAACTTTTTAACCAGCCTGAAGCAGACGATACTCCTTATAATTTTCGCCAGCTAGGGTCAATGGTGTCTCACGGTACAGTGATTGAGTCCATAATAATTAAAGCCTCGACTCTAGGGTATAGGAGTGAGGTTATTTTGTTTCCTTCCGTTGAAGATCAAAATTTTATTGCTCGAATTACACTCATAAAAGATCAAGATATTACACCAGATAGTCTTAGTCCGTTTCTTAGCCTTCGGGGTACTAACCGTAAACCATTCAAGACAGACTCATTGAGCCCTGAAGAAATAAGAACACTAATGTCAGCAGGAGATAGTAGCTTTAAACTCATTACCGACGAGGTTAAAATTAAGTCTCTAGTGAAAGCGGCCAGCGCGAATGAGATTCTTCTTTTTCGAAACAAAAAAACTCACTATCATTTTTTCAAAATTCTACGCTGGACAGAAAAAGAAGCGACCGAACATCCGGACGGATTCTTCATCAAAACTCTAGAACTAAAACCGCCTGAAGAAAAAGCCATGCGTCTGATTTCTCATTGGCCGATTGCCAAAATATTAAGCTTTCTGGGTGTAAACAAGAAAATTGCTGCTACCAATACAGCCACTTTTTCACACTGCGGGGCTATTGGTTTAATTACTGCTGTAAATTATGATAAACTATCCTACATACAAATTGGCCGTGTTTTGGCCCGTGTGTGGCTAACAGCTACGCAACTTGGTCTATCTTTACAACCATTAGCCGGACTATTATTTTTTGCCCATCGAGTTTTAATAGATCCCAACGATAGTCTTCTAAATCAGGAGGAAAAAAAGATTGCCAGTCAGTCATACAAAGAAATTCAAGAAGTAAGCAACATTCAAAATCAACCAATTGCCATGATGTTTCGTCTTGGCCACCAAAACGAACCACCCT
Source organism: uncultured Candidatus Saccharibacteria bacterium (assembly GCA_964366625.1). Classification (GTDB taxonomy): domain Bacteria; phylum Patescibacteriota; class Minisyncoccia; order Phycocordibacterales; family UBA9973; genus UBA9973. Next base: position 4,445 of record CAYIUH010000044.1, on the reverse strand, counting down.
CTGCTATTTCTGCTCGTTATGATCTTAATCACTATCTAATACCAATGCTCTTAATTTGACTGGACTCCTTCCGATTATAGAAAAATTAATGATTCAGAAATCAAAATTTTCGAGCCGATTTCTTTGAAGATTGGTAAAAAAGTATTTATTAGAATTCTTACCTAAGAATGCTCTGGTCTAAAAACCTATTATTATTTTGACTAAAATTGCGATATGATCAGTCTGGAAGCCGAGCCCCAAAGGAGAGCACAGCTCTCTACGGGACAGGCAGAAAATTTTGGGTATTAGGGAAAAAGTGTCACCAACCCTTGAAAAATGTACAGTACCCTTGCAATTTTCTAAGGAAGTGATATAAATAGATTAGCTGTTTGTTCTTTCACAAACACCTATCTCTTTTTGGGGCTGAAAAATGAAAAGCTTAATCACTAGGAACTTCAGAGAAGCATCATTTTTTTTCGACAGGAAAAGTCATAAATCCCTGTTTTTTGAGGGCCAGCTAGCTCCTTTTGCAGAAAAGTTGCTGAGAGATCGAAAGCAGTCGCTTCCAGCTAAGTTTTTGAGCGAATTTAGCTCGGAGACAAAGCAGGATATCCTCGATGACTTTGAAACGATGAGGGAGGTTATTGAATCGTTTTTAGCTTCTGATGCTGGCGATTTTCTTCAAGCAAAAAGTCATCGACACAGTCAAAAATCAGCGCTGGAGGAACTTTCTAATTACGCGGTAAAAAACTGGCAAGTAATCAGTGCTAACATTGAGTTCACCTATCTCTGTAATCAACATTGCTATTGGTGTTACTTGGATAACTTTTCACAAAAAGGTTTAAACAAGGCCAAGCTAGAAGACTTAGCCCGTCAACTTAAGCAAGCGGGTATCATTTTTACTTTGTTTACTGGAGGAGAAGTATTCCTTCGGAAAGATGCTGTGGAAATAATGAGAATGTTTGCCGACAACGGTCTTGTCTTAGAGGTGAAAACAAATGGGACGCTTTTCACGCCAAAACTTATGGACGAGTTAGCGAAGCTGGACCTGTTTGATCTTCAGATTTCTGTTTATGAAATTAAAACTGGAAAATCGTCGTGGACAAACTCCCATTACGATTATTCCCGGCTATCTAAAAATCTAAAGCGCCTTGTCTATTTGGGTTTGCCTGTTACTGTGGCTGTGCTGGTAGGGAAACACAACATTGACCACCTGCAAGAGTACCACGACCGCCTTCAAGAAACAGGAGTCGAAGAGGTATTTTACAGTCCATATTTGACCCCGTGTCGGTCCGGAAGTAAAAAGGGGATGGAGCTGAGGCTTTCATCTCGTGAGATGGAAGAGAAATTAGCTCCGTTTCTAGAAAGTATCGGGGCGTTTATAGTACAAAAAGAATACCGTCCCAACATAGAAATGGACGAATCGCCATGCTATGCTGGCCGGGATCAAATTGCTATTGACCCATCCGGAACAGTATTTCCGTGTCTAGATTTCAGAGTTCCTGTCGGTGATCTCCAAAAAGAATCGCTGTCAAGAATTCTTCTCAAGAGAAAGGAGGTTTTAAGTTCTTTTAAATTAAGGGAGATTGCCAAATGTCAGACTTGTCCGTTGATAAAAAAATGTGACAGTTGCATTGGGACTGCTCTTATTGAAAACAGTGATTATCGTAAGCCATCTCAGCATAAATGTGATGTAGCTTACTTTTATCACACCCACCAACCTCAAGGAGAGAAAGTATGAAACAGGGTAATTACTCACGGATCCGGATCTCGATAAATCCGGGTCGAAGGAGTTGCTTTACCAAGCACTCCAAAGCTGGCGCCATTTGCAAAGTTGCCAAAACAGTACCATGCCGTAATAGATGACACCCGGCAGACTGGCTTGAATGTTTGCTTGTTTTAATTTAGGAGGATCAATCGATCCTCCTATTTTTATCTACATTGTGATATTATTTTAGTAATCATATGGATAAATTAGAAGAAATTATCTACAAAAATACCCGAGAAGGGATGAGTATGTTTTTGATTGGTCAAACCAACTCTGGTAAAACTTGGTTTATAGAACACATTTTAATTCCTTATTTAGACAAAATGGGGGTATCCGTACAATATTTTAAAAACGCGGAAGAAATAGCCGGCGTAAAATCAAAAACAGATTTGATTATTATCGACGAATTAGAAACATTTCAAGACGCCCGGCATTTAGAGCAAAATCATCCGAATGAAAAATCCTACTACCAAACATCTTATATAAAAAGGGTAGAAAATTGGTTTAGTGTCCTTAAAAATATTAAAAATATTTGTTTATATGTAATTTCAAGAAATAATAAGGAAGATATTAATTTTTTAGCAAATTCCTGTCAGTTTGCCGACTGGGATAATCGAAAAATTGTTACTCTTGTTTTTTCTAAGGATAGGTGCTTTTAACATATCTCCTCACTCAAAATTTTTAGGCGGAAGGATTGTTGGTGGAATTATTGATGTATAGTAGAATGTTAAAGATATGCGGATAGATAATTGGGTAAAATTTTGTGAGTGCCTTACGACAAGTAGTTGAGGCCATTAGGAATTTGATAATAAGATTTCTCCCTATTTCTTCTAGCATTTAAAATTATTGTGAATATTTTTTAATATTTATGTCAAATCGAATCCAAGAAATTAATGATGCCCTCCACCAGTTAGAATTATTTAAGCTGGATGAGAAATATAAGGATTCTCTTTATGCGATTGAAGAAAATATAAACTTTCTAAAATCAATCAAAACCATTCCCGGTTATATAAAGTGGTTATTTAGTAGAGGTTTTAAACTTGATAGACGCAGATTGCTAGAGTTAACTGATTTCCCTGTAGAAGAATGGGATATAAAAATGCACAAGAAACTCATCGAGATGCAGAAAAAAGATAAACCCGGTCTTCTTAACCCCTTGGTAAATTCTATCTTTCAGTTTGCTTCTACTCAGCAAAAGGATTTGGTTATCGCCAACTTAGGTGCCGGGGGGATGGAGGCTGATCGTCAAGTTATTAAAAAACTGCTAAAAAGTAAATTACCTCATAAATTTACTTTTGTTGCGATTGATAAATCAGACACCACCAGAATGATTGCAAAAAATAACTTATCGGAACTACAAGACCAAATTGAGATTATTGAGGAGGAATTATTAGATAAAAAACGGTTGGAGTTTCTACGAAGTAAAACACAAAAAAATATTTTAGTGATCTTGTGTAGTAATAATATTTTTGAACTACTTTCACATTTTTCACAAAATTATTTTGATTTAATTTATCATTCCTTATTCAAACATCATTTAAAAAATGATGAGCACTTAAAATTAGATCAAATTTTACACTTGCTTTCGAAGCATATTATCGAATTTGACGGCTATCGAAACATCCCAATAATTATTCTCCAAACACTGGTTGGCTGGGATTATCCCCATTTTTTAAATGCAGAATTATTTTCTAACTTTCGTTTTTCCACAAAACAAGAGATTCAGGATTATGCCAAAGCGAAAGGTCCAGTAAAATTCTACGCTAACAGCGGTTTTTATTTATTATCACTTAATTCATAATGCTAGCACAACTTTCAGAACTGATAGGAAACCTATCTTTCAATAACTGGGATTTATTGTCAGTAGGTATTACTATTGCGGCTATTTGTATTTTAGGATTTGTTATTTATTTAAGTGATAAAAAAAGTATTACTAATAAGTCCTTTCTTTACATGGCTATCTCTGCCTCCTGCTGGAGTATTTTTAATTACTTAAATTATCAATCTAATTCAGCTGAAATAGTTCTACTATTTTTACGACTCTTAATGTTCTGTGCTATCTGGTTTGCATTTTCACTATTCCAGCTACTGTATGTATTCCCGCATAAAGAAATAAAATTTCCAAAATGGTATAAATTTATCCTCACTCCTCTGGTAATAATCACCTCAGCGATTACGCTGACCCCTCTTGTCTTTAAACAGATTGTAGGAAAAGTGATAATTGGACAGGTGGCAAGTGTTACTATCGGTCCAGGAATGGCTTTATTTGCTGCTATGGCCTTTTATCTAGTAGGAGTAGGAATTTTCGTCTTTATCGAGAAGGTGATTCGAGCGAAGAAGGAAGAAGAAACACAGTTAAAAACTGTACTCAGTGGAATCATATTGACATTTACGGCTATTATTTCTCTAAATTTTATTTTACCTGCTTTTTTTCATAATTATACTTTTATTCCCTTAGGGGCACTGTTTATTTTCCCTTTTATTGCTTTCACTGCCTATGCGATTTACAAACATCATTTCCTAAACATTAAAGTGGTATCTTCCGAACTCTTGGTATTCATCTTGGCAATAGTCAGCTTAATTGAACTAGCCACGGCCCCAACAACGGCCACGCTTATTTTAAGGATCATTGTTTTTGTCCTAACTTTAGTTTTTGGCATTCTTCTTATTCGCAGCGTCTTAAATGAAGTTAGACAAC
>CAYIUH010000043.1:0-5585 GCA_964366625.1 uncultured Candidatus Saccharibacteria bacterium | reverse complement strand
GAAAAACTTAATGATATTTTATGAAAATTAGCCCCCCGTTTTTGTACCTTATGCCGAATTTTTGCAGTTTTGACATATTACATTTTGTGATTTATGTTCCATGGCTTTTTTGCTTGCTCGTCCATAGCTTTAGCGAAGGAGAGCAATTATGACAGTTTTTAGTTTGAGCTTCCATGTAATAATTATCTACCATGAATTTTCCAAAAGCAAATTCAGCATTTATTTGCGATCGCTTTTAAATACTAAATCCGGTAATTTAAATTTAATTTTTTATGGTTTTTTTAAATTCAGCGGGTAGTGATGATTCCACTTTTTTTACTTGATCTTTTAAATTTTTAAATTCTATTGATACAGCATGAAGGGCTAGCCGTTTTAAGTTTTTCGGGCAAGGTCCCTTGGGGTTGTAAAGCGCATCACAGACCACAGGATGATTTAAATATTTCATGTGCGCTCGGATCTGATGTGTCCGGCCAGTTTTTGGTTTAATTTCTAATAGAGTAAATTTTTCTTTTTCAGAAATAAATTTCTTTAAAATTTTGTATTCTGTAATTGCTTCACGCATTTCTCCTCTTGCCCCACGTCCAGCCAAACGACGCCTGAAATCCGCCGGGCTTCGACCGATAGGTTTGTTGATTATTCCATGATCGTTTTTCACTGAACCGACAACTACTGCATTGTAAATTTTTTTCACAGTTCTCTCTGTGAATTGTCGTTTTAGAAACTCATGCGCCTTTTCATTTTTAGCAAGAAGCATTACTCCGGAAGTTTCTCGATCTAGTCGATGAACTAATTCTAATTTTTTATATTTCTTTTTAAAAATATCTAATACTGTCTCTTCTTTACTATGAGCATCTGGGTGCACTAAAATTCCTGAAGGTTTTTCTATTGCCAAGATATTTGAATCTTCGTATAAAATTTTGATCTTTGTAGTCATGGATTTTTATTACTTCTGGATCGCTGTTTGCAAACTGTACTGTACCCCTCTTTGTTTTAGCCCCTTCTTCTAAATACAAAATTATACCAATTAATTTTAATTGTTCCAAAGAAATGTAAGTAAAATCTTTTTTTGCTTCATTTATAATTTACCAGTACATTGATCCACATCTTGAAATGTAATGCTCTTTAATGTATAAATATTATAGGCGCGCTTAGCTCAGTTGGTTAGAGCGACTGTTTTACACACAGTAGGCCGGGGGTTCGAACCCCTCAGCGCGCACACTGCCCTCGTAGTTCAATGGATAGAACCGCGGACTTCTAAGCCGCTGATGTAAGTTCGATTCTTGCCGGGGGCGCATCATAAAGATGGGTCAATGATGGGAGCGGGAGAATTAATTATTTCTTTCGATTTTTCTTTTCTTTGAGAGAAATATTCCAATATTTTATCAATTCTATCTTTTTGAACTGTTTTAGATCCTGCCTTTGCACTATCTTCTAAGAGAATAAAATCTTTATTAGTTTCTAGGAAAAAACGATAGCTAAAGAGAATATAAAGAAAAGTTGTAACAAATAAAATGCCAATAACTAATTTCCAATAAAAATATATATTCAGCCAAGACTTTTCTTTTTTGAATTTTTTAGTTTTCTTTGAAAATTTCAATTGTATTTTGTTTAAGGAAATCATATAAGTGTGATTCATCCAAACTTGGGACAGAATAAATTAATTAATAAAGCTTAAAAGTTTTACTCTCAAAAAGAGATTCCAGAGTGGAACTTTCATTTCTTTTTCCTCGGTGGCCAGACTATCTTCTTTATGTATTTTCATTGAAACAATCTCGATCTCATAAGAAGCATTTTCTAAAAGAGAAATAAATTTATATAAATTATTGAAAGTTCCAGATGTTTTCATCCCCACCATCAGTCCTGTATTGTCATTCAAAATATCAACGGCAGTAATTTCAGCCTTGTTTTGAGTCTTTAACGCCAGATCTTCAATCGCATCCAAGAAGGGCACAATGTCAGAACTTTGAGCAAAATGAGTCTCTAATTCTTCTCTTTCTTTAGATATTTCTCCGATTGAATCATGAAGAATCTCTAATTCGTTGCGTTTTAATGTTTCTGTTTGCCATAAATTGTTGGCTAATTCGATTTCCTTATTGTTGGCATTAATTATTCGAAGGAAAAAAATAAAAAGAACAAAAAAACCAACAAAAAACAGAATGGAGGAAAAAAATTGTATCTTGGGAAATTTGTTTTGTGTTGTCATGTTGTTTTATTGAGTTTGTTCAGCTGAATCTTTATTCGAGTAAGGAATTAAACTTAAAAAGAATTTTATATTCGATCCTTTTACAAAATTGGAAATAGGCAAATCGACTTGGCTAAAAGCGATATCGCCTTCGAGCGCTCGACGAAAAGAAAGTAGAATTTCTCGGGAAGGAGCTGTCCCTTCCACATTTATTTTTTTGCCTTTTGGAGAATTGTCTTCGTATAAAATATCAGTGATCTTAACAGTCGGCATCTTCTTCAAAATAACGGCATTGATTATTTTCTGAGAGACAAGGAACTGGTTTTTTTCAGCATTTTCGATCAAATTCATCTTTTTATTAAGATCTTCGATAATTGTTAGAGTTTGTTGATCGGGTAAAGATACGGATTCTTTCTTTTGCATTTCCAACTTTTCATTAATTACATTTTTTTTCACTGATGAAAAAAAATACGATGGCAAAAGTGAGACAAAAAGAATCATGGAAATAAAACCGAACATAACCACGAATAAAACAATCAGTCTGTAATAAAACCTTCTCATCATCATCTTCTTTTCTTCTTTTGGAATTAAATTAATCATTGAAGTCAACTATTTTCAAAATCTCTTAAAGCTAGTCCAAGAGAGGCCGCAAAGGAAAGCGCTTCTTTAAAAGGGATATTGGGGATATAAGTTGTTGTATCCAATATATTCACCCAAACATTTGCCATTTCTACTTTTGTTTTAATACTAACAGATAAATAATCAGAAAGTCCTATTAAATTTGAATCCCCGCCACAGAGAATTATTTTCTCTATTGGCGGATTATTTTTGCTTTCTTCGTCTTTGTGAGTATGCCAGTAAATAAAATGCTTCGCCAGTTCATCACGCAAAATAGACACACTATTGAGAAGGACTGGAAATATTTCTTTGTTATCGGTGTTGCGTTCCAGACCGTATTCTTTTTTCATTCTTTCTGCTTCTTTTAAATCCACTTTGAAATTTTTCGCAATCATTTCAGTCATCAATGCCCCACCCACATCCAGGGTAGAAGTAAACATCACGACCCCGCGAGAAATTATGAAAATTCCGGTGCGTCTCTCTCCGAAATCCACAATCATATATGTCCCCAAGTCTCCCCTTTCAACTACGGCTCTGCAAATCGCCTGCGCTTCTAATTCAAAAGACTGAACTGAAATTTGTGAATTCTTAAATATGTCAAGGTAAATTTCAATAACATTTTGAGGAATAGCGGCAACTTGTAGTTCTAAAATTTTTTCATCTTCGCTGATAAATTCATAATCAAAAATAGCATCTTGCGCTTTTATGGGGATATGTTCTTCGAGAGCAAGTTCGATGCTTTCTCGAACATTCACTAATCCCAATTTCTCTAACCGAAGTTTAAAAAGGTACACCTGTTCTTCGAGCAAAGACACACGCACCGATGTTATCCCTTCTTCTTTTTTAAGCGATGAGAGAATTTCTTCAATTTTTTTGGGGTCTTTAATCTTTCCCGCTTCGATAATTCCCTTCGGTATGTTGCGTTCACCATGACGACCAACTCGTATGCCATTCCTAGTATTAACAAGCTCTAGAAATTTCAGTGATTCATCCGAAATATCTAGACCAAAAGAAGATGGAGAAAGAAATTTGGGTACAGGAAAAAGTCTGAGAAATAATCTGCTAAATGAATCCATGGACATGGTGATATTATAACTTTATTAATTAATTTTATCTAGATATCTCTGAAGTATAATGGCTGCGGCCTTTGCATCCATGTGCCCTGATTTTATTTGCTTTATTTTGCTGTGGGCTTGAGATGAATTTAGCTTTCCCTTGTTGATCAGAGACCTTCGAGCTTCCATAGAAGTTAAAAATTCTTTTTGTTTATGTATTGGTAATTTAAATTCTTTCCTTAACATGGAAATAAAAATCTCAATGCGGGTAGAAAGCGCATTTGGCTTACCTTTAAAATCCACTGACTCCCCCACTACAATTTCTTGGATCTTATCTGTTTTTATAATTTCACTTATTCTTGAAAAAGTATTCGAGTCATTCCGCACTATCTCTTTCGGAAAAGCTAAAGTATGATTTTCATCTGAAATCGCTAATCCGATCTTCTTCATTCCGTAATCAATTCCTAAAATTTTCATATAAAAAGATTAGCATAAAAACCATTTTTCTGATACAATGCTGTTATGTATGGTAACCCATTTTTAATGAATCCAACCATGGGTGTTTCAATGTTGATTTTAACTATCTGGGCTATTGTTTGGAAGATTTACGCCGTCTGGTTGGCGGCAAAACGAGACCAAAAGAAATGGTTCGTCGCTTTACTTATCTTAAACACTATAGGAATTTTAGAAATTTTCTATATTTTTAAAATTGCCCAAAAAAACTGGAGTGAAGTAAAACAAGATTTTCATGATGCTTTCAGTTCAATCTCAGAGAAAAAGTCTTGAGAAAAAGTCTAAAATAGATATACTAAGCTAATCACCACCATCAATAAGGAGTTGTTTTAAAAAACTGAGAAAGGTGGAGAAAAAATTAAGTGATTATTGAAAAGTTAACTTTTTGGCTTTTCTGCGGAGGCGTGGGTGAGCGGTTTAAACCAACAGTCTTGAAAACTGTCATAGGGCAACCTATCGTGAGTTCGAATCTCACCGCCTCCGCAGAGTTGCTAAAATTTTTATTAGGGTCCCCTACTTTGGACGAATAATCTCATTGCCCAATTGATGTAAATTTGTTTACTGTTTGATATAATACAAACATGGATATACAAAATAAACTACAATGGTCTGCGTTGGAGTACAATGAACGAGAAAGGGGGACTGACTGGTTCTGGGCTCTTGGAGTCATCGTTGTAACAGGTTCTTTGACTTCTTTGATTTATAGTAATTATTTTTTCGCCATTCTGCTTATTCTGGGCGGAGTATTGTTGGGATTTTTTGCAAAAAAGAAACCAGATATGGTCCCTTACGAACTAAACACTAAAGGATTAAAAATCCACACCCGTCTCTATCCTTATGAAAATATAAAATCTTTCTGGGTACAAATGCCACACCCTGATCATCCTGATCAAATTAATTTGAAGCCAATGCTTTTTATTAAATCAGAGAGAATCTTCATGCCAGTTATTTCTATCCCCATAGAAAATACAATGGCATTATCAATACATAACATTATGACCTCCTACAACATAGAGGAAGAAGAAATGCGAGAACATGTTTCAGAAAAAATAATGGAATTCTTGGGATTTTAAAATTTCCTATTCTCTTTACGCAAAGAACAAAAACTGATAATCTAAAATTGCGCCCTCATAGTTTAATGGATAGAATGCGAGCTTGCGGAGTTTGCGATGGAGGTTCGATTCCTCCTGAGGGCACCAGATAATACTTTCACGATT
>CAYIUH010000042.1:0-5598 GCA_964366625.1 uncultured Candidatus Saccharibacteria bacterium | reverse complement strand
ATTGGTCCATCAGAAGAAATAGGATACACTTCGGATTTGCGCAAGGTGCTTGATGACTTTGCGAGTCCGGTCGCAGAATATGGACATAACGACATCTGTCATGTGCAGAATAAAACTGGCAAACGAAACACACACCTATGCGAGCCAGATGAGAATGGTGTCATTAATGAATGTGTCAATGGTCATGCGCACGCGCAGGCGATGTTGTTCCACTCGTCTATTTCTTTAATTATCGAAGAAGGGAAACTTCTTCGTGGTAGATGGCAAGAAATCATGCTTGTAGAGCTGGACCACGATAGAGAGCGCACAGTTTCTTTTTTAGTTTCTGGGGTAATCAAGTAAAGACAGAAGAAGCGCAATACGCTTTTTTCTATTTTAAATGATTAAGATTTATTCGATATCTGAAAATAAATTTTGCGCTTTCAACTAATGCAACATTAAATATACTCCATAATATCACTAGCCACATAAAGGATGGAGGCATGGGGGCAATGTCGAAGAGATTGCGCATAAATGGTATCGACATCGTTGCTATTAATATAGAAAGAGCAATGAGAATGGCAATATTTAATTTTTTATTAGAAAACGGATTATAGGAAAAGAGCGGTCTATATAAACTTCTGAAAGAAAAAGAAGTTATCAGAATGTAAATTGAAAAACATACAAAGAAAACAGATCGTGCGATTTTAATATCTACATTAAAGTGAAGAAGCGCGTAGTAAAGTAAAAATAATAAAAAAGAAGTGGCAGTACCGAGCCCGAAAGACAACACCCTTACTTCTGTTGTCAACAATTCTTTTTTTTGTAATTTTTTACTAATGCCTTTATCCAGGTTGTCATCATAGGCAAAGGCAAGCGCAGGCAAGCTTCCTGTAAAAAGATTTACCCATATTATCTGAAGCGCCGAGAGAGGGAGCGCAATGTTTAGAATAAGACTTCCACCGATAACAAAGACTTCATCGAGAGCGTTCGACATTAAATAGATAAAAGTTTTTCTAATGTTTGCAAGGATTCGCCTGCCTTCATCGATTGCCATGCTGATAGTTTGGAAATTATCATCGAGCAAGACAAGGTCTGCCGCGCTTTGTGCTACATCGTTGCCTGATCCTAAAGATATGCCAATATCCATGGATTTGAGTGCGGGCGCATCATTTACTCCATCGCCAGTCATGGCAACAACCTCTCCCAATCTACGATACAGATTGCCGATCCGAAGCTTGTCTTCTGGAGTTACTCTGGCGAATATTTTTATTTTTTGTATTATGTCAAGCAATTCCTCGTCTTTCATTTGGTGAACATCTTCACCTGTTAAAATTTCTTTTTCTTCCACACTCCAGCCGAGACTTCTAGCCACCGAGACGGCTGTGCCCTTCAAGTCCCCAGTTACTATTTTTACTTTCACTCCGTGCGCTTCAATGTTTTCTATCGCTCCAGAAACTCCTTCTCTGACTGGGTCGAAAAAGGACATGATCCCATTGAAAGTGATATTTTTTATTGAATCAATTTCTAAACTTTTTCTATTTTTTGTATGAAAAGTTCCAATTGCGATGAGTCTTTTGCCATCAGCGCTTGCATTCTGAATCCAAGACAAGATTTTCAAATAAGTATCTTTATCAACGCTAGATCTTTTTAATAAAATATCCGGAGCGCCCATAATGATGTAACGATGATTTCCGTCTCTGGCAACCGAGAATTTATTGGAAGAGTTAAATGGTATATGCAGGGAATCTCCATCCATGATTGTTTCTTTGAGCGGGATGTGGTGCAAGACTGCCGCTCTGGCAATATTAATTTCAAAGGGATGTCCAATGAATTTCCACTTTTTTTCATCAGTGTCGGGATTCTGAATGACCACGTCAATATTTTTTAACGCAAGTTTTATTATCTCTTTTTGTTCTGTCGAGAGATGGGTTATGTGGAGTGTTGAATAATGGTCCTTTACAAGCGTATCAAAAGTATAAATACCTACCAATTGCATATCCGCCTTCGTCAGTGTGCCTGTTTTGTCTGTCATGACTAATGTCGTTGAACCCAATGTTTCTGCGGCGGACAGTTGTCTGACCACTCCTTTTCTTTTGGCTATTCTCTCTGCTCCAGTTGCCAGGATTATCGTTAGGGCGATCGGTAATGCTTCGGGCACAGCCCCCACGGCTACGGCCGCAGATAATACCAACATTTGCAAGACTTGCTCTCCTCGAAAAATTCCAAGAACAAATATTCCCGCAATAATAAAAATAGTAAGAATAAAAATATACCAAGACAACTGACTTATTCCTTTTTGGATTGGAGTAATGGTTTTGTCGGCGCTTGATACTATCTTGGCTATTTTTCCTAGTTCTGTTTTGTTGCCTGTTTCAACCACTACCGCTTGGGCAAAACCTTCAACCACTAAAGTTCCCGCATAGACCATGTTCGTTCGGTCGGCAAGTGGGGTAGATTCTTCGATGCTTTCTTCGGTTTTTGTTTCTGGCACTGATTCTCCCGTCAAGATTGCTTCATCTATTTTGAAATTATTTACTGAAATAATCCTAGCGTCTGCTGGGATTCTAGATCCGTAAGACAGTTTGACAATATCTCCAGGCACTAAAAGGGAAGTCTCTATTTCTTGTTCATAGCCATTTCGTATTACTCGTCCGCGCTCTTTAATGTATGTAACTAATTTTTCAAGAGTGTTCTCTGCTTGATATTCGCGATAGAGCCCGAGTCCTGTGTTTATTATGACAGCGCCAATGATTACGAACATATTTGTCCATTCGTGCAGGATACCTGTCAGCAGTCCCGCACCTATTAAGATGAAGATGAGCGGGCTCAGAACCTGCTTGATGGCAAGCTTGAGAATGCTGAAATTTTCCTTTTTTAGGAGAATATTTCCACCGAAATCCTTTAGGCGTTTCTGCGCTTCTTCTGATGACAAACCGCCTGTCGTTGTTTTTAATTTATTTAAAACATCTTCACTCGACAGAAACCAGGGCATCTCCACTGTTATTTTTTCTTCCATGTTTTTATCATAAATTTTTTATTCTTCAATTTTTGGTTTATTTATTTCAAGCAGGGTAATATCTGGCGAGCTTCCAGCGATGCGCAGGACATCTTTGTCGATTTTTTTCAATTCTTTGTTTGATGCATTGTAATGATTTACCACGGTTCCCAAGGCGTTACCGAGTTTGTTGTGGTATTCGTCATATGATTTTAAATGTTTGCCCAGGTCTTCAACCTTTTTTATTATTTCCTTAGCGGATTCTTCTATTTGGAGAGCTTTCAATCCTTGCAAAACTGTCTGAAGATACGCCAGAAATGAAGTGGGGGAAGTGATGATGACTTTATATTTTCCTGCGGCTCGTTGAATTAGATTTTCAGCATTTTCTTCCATTGTGCCAACTTTGTTGGTTAAAAGGTCGTAGTAGATGGCTTCATGAGGGATGAACATAAAAGCGAAGTCCGTTGTGCCTTTCGTTGGTTGTATATATTTTGCTGTTTCGGTAATTCTGTTCTTGAGGTCATTTACGAAAATCGTTTCCAGTTTCTTTTTCTCTGTTCCATCTCGTTCCTCGATCATTTTATTGTAATTCTCTAGAGAAAATTTAGAATCAATCGGAATTATTTTATCTTTTACAAAAACGACGGCATCTACGATTGTTTTATCTGGGAATTCATACTGCATCTGGTAAGACCCGGGTGGTAGGACATTTTTCAAAACTGTTTCCAGATAATACTCACCGAGAATTCCGCGCTGTTTGGGATTTTTTAAAATATTTTCTAGGGATTGAAGCTGATCGGCGAAGGATATGACTTGCTTGTTCGTCTCATCGAGTCTAGTCAGGCGCTCCGTCACATCACGAATTATTTTATTTGATTCACTGGAATGAAATCGGAGACTCTCATTGACTTGTTTTTGACTCTCGCCAATTTTGTTGTCTACCGTTCTGGAGAGTTCGTTGAGTTGAGTTAAGATAAGGTTTAGTCCCACATCGTCTTTCCTTTCGTCTTTTTTACTGAAAGCAAAATAGGCGATAACACCTCCTGCCGCAACTCCTAATATTATCCACAAGATTTGCATTCTCGTATTTTAACATTTTAAACTCTGAAAGAAAAATAGTAAAATAAATAAAAAAGGGGCCCGGCCGAAGGAGGTGCAGGACCCCAACTAAGGCACACGGACAATTTTTTATTGTATTTTTCCCCCCCATTTCAATTACCAATTCTTGCCGGTCGGTAGAAATTGGTAATTTTTTCATCATGAGGTATGATAAATAAGATAGTTATAAATACATGAGAAATTTAGAACAAGAAATAAGAAAGAAAGATAAATATAGAAATATTCAGAAGATTATTTTAAACACTATTTATGCCGTAGGTATTCTTGGTGTGGTTGCCGTAGCACCGAATATTTTTTCTGTGATTCGACAAATAGAAGGTCCTCGTAATAGAAAGAAAAATTTAAAATACTCAATCAATGCATCCTTTACCCGCTTGCAAGAAAGAGGCCTTATTGAAATAATAGAAATAAATGGAAAAAAAGTTGCAAGAGTAACCAAGCAAGGAGAAAGTAAATTAGATTTTCTAGAAAAACATAAATTTAAATTAAAAATTCCAAAGAGGTGGGATGGCAGATGGCGAGTGGTTGCTTTCGATATCAAAGAATCAAGAAGCAGGACAAGATTTCTTCTTAGAAAAACACTTTCTCAAATTGGTTTCGTTCGGCTTCAAAATAGTGTTTGGGTTTACCCATATGATTGCGAAGACCTGATTTCTTTACTGAAAGCAGATTTTAAAATAGCGAAAGATGCTCTGTATATGATAGTAGAAAAATTAGAAAACGATTGGCATTTGTGTAAATTTTTCAAATTACCAAATTCTACCGGTCGGTAGAATTTGGTAATTTTTTGAGGTATTTTTGTGTCAATTTGTCAAAATATTTTATTTCCCCAAATAATGTTTCAGCGTATAAATCCAATCCTCATCTATCCCATCGCCATTTAACTTTTGTTCCAAAAGCCATTCTAAATAACCACGATCTGTCTTCATTACATTCTCGATTTTTTTGCCATTGTGCTTACCAAATTTGAAAGTGTTGAGGAGCGAGGGATGGGAAGAAATTTCTATCATTTTTTCGATCGCCTGGTTTTCATTTATCTCATCTTGCTTAATAATTTTATTTTTTAATCTTTCAAAAAGTTGTTCTAGCACCAGTACGTCTCCCAGAGCATCGTGCGCTGTGGCATCTATTTCTATTTCTAGAAGATAGCGTAGATATTGCAGGTTGTATCTTTCTATTTTTTCTTCAGGGTCTAGGTGTCGCGCAATTCGCAGAGTGCAAATAAATTTCTTGGGTTCTATATCTTCTTTTTTAATCATCAATAAATCAAAAGGCGCATTGTGGGCGACCATCACAGAAAAAGTATCCTCGAAAAGTTTTTTAATCTTTAGATGATCCTTACTTGCTTTAAAAGCAGGTTTGTCAGCAACCATCTTGTTAGTTATGTGGTGCACGGCTGAAGCTTCAGGCGGGATTTTAATTTCAGGTTTATATAGACCAGTAAAATTCCCATCGTCATTTTTATAAGCAATTTGAATTAAGAAATCCTTCTCCGTGTTGCC
>CAYIUH010000041.1:0-5666 GCA_964366625.1 uncultured Candidatus Saccharibacteria bacterium | reverse complement strand
TGATAATATGTGGATAATATTATATAATGAAACTATGTCATTTACATACCAACCTAAAAAGAGAAAACGAGCTCGCACTCATGGATTTTTAGTCAGGTCTAAAACCAAAACCGGCTCCAAGGTTTTACTACGTCGACGTCAAAAAGGCAGAAAAAAACTCAGTGTTTAGTTTACGCTAATGTTTCTTCTATATGCTCCTAAAGATAAACAGAGTAAACAAAAAAGGTATAGACCTTTTGTTTAAAGAGGGAAAATCCATTAATTCTTTAAATCTAAATTTCAAGTTTATTTTAAATTTTAAAACAGGGGCTCCCCAAATCTCCTTCATTGCCCCAAAGGGTATTGCTAAACTTGCCGTAAAAAGAAATTTATTAAGAAGGTTGGGGTATCGGGTGTTAGGAAGCCACATCAAGGAATTTCCTGCTGGCCTCATCGGGGTTTTTATTTTTAAAAAATACGAAGAGAGTATCACAACACTTGAGAATGAAATTAAAAATGTTGTTAATAAAATTAATTAATTTTTACCAAAAATTTCTATCCCCCAAAGATAAATGTGTTTTCTATCCAACGTGTTCAGAATATACCAAACAAGCGATAGATAAATATGGTTCTCTTCGAGGAATTTATTTAGGATTTTTTCGTATTTTGCGTTGTCATCCATGGCAAAAAAATCACATGGACCTATTAGATTAGACAATTTTCTTTAATACTTGCCCCGTAGTAAATTTTGCTAAAAATTTTACTTCGGGGTAAGATGAAAGAATGTTCTCATTTATCTGGAATACACTTTTATATAAGCCATTGATCAACGCACTGGCTTTTTTAGTTTCAATTATCCCTGGTGGGGATGTTGGGTTGGCAGTTATAATTTTGACAATTATTGTTAAAATCATCCTCTTTCCTCTTTCACAGAAGTCTATTCAAAGCCAGGCGACAATGAATATACTTACGCCAGAATTAAATAAAATAAAGGAAAGCGGGGTGAGTAAAGAAGAACAAGCCAGACTCACTTTTGAACTATATAGAAAACATAAAACCAATCCTTTTTCTGGATGTCTTTTGATTCTGATTCAAATACCAATAATTTTTGCCCTTTATTATGTTTTTTTTAAGGGGATAAATTTTGAAAATGATCTGCTCTATTCCTTCATTCATGTTCCGGAAAAATTGAATATGATGTTTCTCGGGATTCTGGATATGGGGCAGAAGAGTTTGATTTTGGCAATTTTAGCCGGAGTGTCTCAATATCTTCAAGCGTATTTTATGCCCAAGCCACCCACTCCCATATCCAACGGTAAATCATTGCCGTCCTTTTCTGAGAGTTTTAGCAAGAGCATGAATATGCAAATGAAATATATTTTTCCATTTATCGTTACCTGGATTGCTTATAGTATTTCCGGAGCTATTGCATTATATTGGATTACTAGTAATATCTTTACTGTTTTACAACAGATATATGTAGGCAAGAAAAAAGACGATAAAATTTTATTTGTTGAGGCAAAAAATCATGAATAAAGATGAAATACAAAATTTGATACAGGAATTAATTAGAAAAACAGGGGTGGAGCTTCATAAAATAACCACTGATGAAGAAGAGGGGCAAGACAGCACTTGGTACTCTGTCGAAGTAAATGAACCGCATTTTTTTATTTCACATGAAGGTGAGGCGCTTAACGCTCTCAACCATTTAGTGCGCAGAATAATTGAAGCAAAAACATTCCCGAAGACGGACTTGGAGGATTCCCCTAAGTCCGTCTTCGGGGGACAGAACATCCTGATAGATATTAATGGTTTTCAAAAGAAAAAAGTAGAAAATATTCGTACCATAGCGCACATGATGTCTGAACGAGCGAGATATTTTAAATCAAATATTGAAGTTGATCCGATGTCGGCCTTTGAGCGCAGAATTGTGCATGAATTTTTATCTAACGCAAATGATTTAAAAACAGAGTCCATCGGATTCGGTCCAACACGCAGAGTGGTGATCAAATATATTGGAGAAATTTAGGAAAATCTAAGATAAAAAATTTAAAAATCAAACTTTTTCCGGTACGGATTTTTTAAAGCTTAAAAAAATCCTGAAGTTTCCTCGCCGTCGCTCGGAAAACCCCTTCAAAAGTTTATTTTAAAATTTTTTTATCTTAGATTAAGTTCCCACAGGAAAGAATCTTTTTTATTCACAAAAAACAAATAATTTTCTTCTTTATCTAAACTAAGTTTTATTCCGTCGATTTCTTCTCCGCCTGAGACGGTAGACGGATCAATAAGTAAAGTCGCATTACCTGTTTCAATGTCAATTTTCCAGAATTGATCAGAAAAAGAAACTTCTCCTTGATACCAAATGTCCGGATATAGACCAATATCAACTGACTTTGGCACAGCGCAGTATATAAAATTTCCAATCCCCCCGAAAACACATTTCTCTGGCAAAGTCCTTAATCCTAAAGCGCTTGAATTTCTACTATCTGTAGAATAAACAGATAGTAGCAAACCATTATCAGTGTATAGAATAGATTTTCCATCCGGACTTCCAAGCGTGGTCAATCCATTTATTTCACCCAGAACTTTTGTTAAATTTTTTTTAATTAGATCAAGACTATATGTATAACCAGAAACTCCACCAGAAGGCTTGGTTGACAGGAGGATTGTTTTTTCATTTTCCCATTGGGGAGACCATTCAGTGAAAACAGAATCAAACACCTGAACCTTTTTATTATCTACCAAATTCAAAGTTGTGCCTATCATACTTTCTCCAATTTCAAACAGATAAAATATCTTTGAGGAGTTTGGCAAGATGCTAATGTCTTTTATATTTTGTGGCAAAAAAGTTCCTTTAATTTCATTTTCTCCCGTTATATCTCCACCTAGATATTCTTTTGGTAAAGTTCCGACAAAAGTCTCTATTGTTACTCCATCTTCTTTCAAATAGCGCATAACCACTGACTCTCCACTATTACCTAGCAGGGCTTCATACACCTTCGGCACTGTTGTGTTGGAGAATTTTTTCTCCTCTATTTTATCTACAAAAGTTTGATAAATATTTCCTGTTGCCCTTGCCACATATCGTAATGCCGGAGCAAATTCCGTTGCTGGCGGAGTTGGTTTAACGAGTGGCGTCTTTTTCTCTACAACCTCTGTTTCTTCATCTAAAGTTTCGATGTCTAGATTTGAAAGTTCATTCTCTAAATCATCTTCTTCATTTTTATTTATCGATGTTTCTGGAGGGATTTCTTTAAATCTCTCTTTTGCAAACACTGTGTATCCTGCTACGGGCATGCTTGAAACTTTCATTAATTTCAATTTGGTTGTTTCTTCATCTCCGGGTTCATAACCGGATACATCAACAGGGGTTGTTCCGGTTCCTGGCTTGGGTGTACTGCTTGCAAATGGATTAAATCGCGCGATGAAATTTATTCCTTCACTTTCTTCCACTTCCCCATTTTGGAAATATAAAAATATAAAAACCCCGATCACTACCAGAACCAAGATTATTATTAAAAGTATAAAGTTTCTTTTTTGCATAAAATTTTATCTACCAATATGCCAATGATTACCTTCGTATAAATATGGTCCATTTGGATCAGGGTATCTTTGCATCCTAACTAAGGGCTTGCCGCCACTTAGATATTTATTCAATGGATTGTTTGGGTCACTATCTGTCCGAAGATCAACGGTCGAACTTCCCGACTGATGAGTAGTACTGCCACTTTGACCGCCATGAAGCCACCACTCGGTCCCCCCTGTGATTACCAATGGGCATCCACAACCTTGTTGTATTGCTTGTACTTGGCTCATATTGAGACCAAATGTAGATGTACAACCTCTATCTCCCACCCGGGTGCACTGAGAGCCATTTAAAGTTACACTTACTGGCAAGGGTGTTGCTGTTCCAGTCCACGGAGTTCCTTGCACAACACCATTTTTATATTTTCCGTTTACCACTATTTGTGGCAGATTATCTTCTAAATCTACAGCAATAGATGCATTTTTTATTTTTATATTTGTATTAAGCAAATCAGGATTTATTGTATTTAAAAGCGCCCAGGAACCCAGAGCCAAGATCAGTCCGAAAATTGCGTTAGTGATTCTTTCTTTGCCACTTTCTTTATTGCCCGGTAATTCACTAGCCATATATTCTATCCCTCCAACTACAATCATCACTACTGCCAAAACGGCGCAGATGCCGATGAATAAATTTATCATCATATTTAAATACCCTCCCAAGACATTGTCTGCATTGTTTGTTGGAGCAGGGTTAAAAGTTGCAAGTTCCCCGTTTTTACATCCAGGAGTGCCGTCTGCGCAGGGTAGTGGCGCCAGAAAATTATAATTTTTGTTTGGAGTTACAGTTGTAGGTTGAGGTGCCGGGGCTGCTTCATTTGGGTTCCAAACATAATTGTTCGTATTTTGTTTACATCGTTCTTCGGACACATTAACCAAATCGCCTATTTTATATATGCTACTATTAATTTTCCAACGACAAGTTCCAGCATCTACTTTGGTTGCAATGCTAAAAATCCCAATTAACACGATCAGTATAAAAATATATGCAAATTTTTTCATTAAAATTCTATATTTATTTCTTTACTTGATGTCTGGAAAATTTGATCTTGGTTTTCTATCAACAATTTTAAATTGGATGTTCCGGAAGTCCCACTTTGCACCTGTAGGGGCATGAAATTTTTTCTAAAGCTCGGCACTGAAATAGTGACATCATTAATAGACCAATTCCATATTAGATAAGGGTGTAATAATTGTTTTGGTGAAATGAAGTAAGGTACTGCTTCTACAAGCATACTGCTGTCCCCCATTCTGTAAGAATCATCTAAAGATCTCTCCCAGATTGTACCGAGAGCGTTGTCATTTTTATAGAAAACTATTTTTGGTTCTGTTACGTCCACATCGATACTTGCTTCGGAAGAATACTTTTGATCCACAGTTTCTGCCACTACTGACACGGTATTTGAATTCTCTAAATAGTCATTCGTAAAAATGAAGAAATTTTTACCATATCCTGACCCTTCTTGATCATTAGTATAATCTTTTTTCCAAGCATAGGTCATGTTCTTTGAGTTAACTAATCCCCCGCTACTATTTCGGATCTCTGGCATGGCGACGATTTTTATTTCACTGTCTAATGTTGGCAGGGCTTTGCCTTTATAAAATGGCGGAGTGTGAGAATCCATTGCTTGCGAAAGGAGTACCATAACCGATGGGCGGAGTATTATCCTTTTTTCTATATTTCCGTCCGGAAAAGAAATATTGGCTGTGATAATAGCCTCACTTCCAGCGGCTGGAGCTTTAAGAGAAAAAGATTTTTTGCCGATCCCAGATAAAACATTTCTTCCGTTTAAGGACCAAAGAATTGAAACGTTGTCTAAATTACTGGCATAACTATTTAAACTGATGGTTACATCTTCGTATGGAGCCGGATTTTCTGGGGCAATGTTGACCAAGACACTGCTCGGAGAAGCAGCGTAGAGTGTTGTCTGAAGCAACACAAGCGCTGAAATTAGTAGTATAAATTTTAATTTCATAAAATAATTATAATTATAACATAAACTTTAATGGAGGAGGAAGTAAAATATTGAAATGAGCTTTTCGCAGGGGTTTCGAGGCTGACGAGCCGAGAACTTCAGGACTTTTTTCAGTAGAAAAAAGTCCGT
>CAYIUH010000040.1:0-5703 GCA_964366625.1 uncultured Candidatus Saccharibacteria bacterium | reverse complement strand
CTCAAGAATTTGAGAATACAAAAATTATGGAATATAAATCACAAAATGTAGTATGTCAGAATTGTAAAGGTTCATTTACTATTGAACCTGACGATTTTGGATTTTATAAAAAAAAAAGTTCCGCCGCCGACCTGGTGTCCAAAGTGTAGACTTAAGCGCAGGCTTGCTTGGACTGGATATCAAATTCTTTATAAAAGAAAATGTGATTTTACTGGCGAGGAAGTTATTACAACACATCACAAGGATTCCCTATATAAAATTTACCGTCAGGATATTTGGTGGAGTGACAAATGGGACCCAATGTCATACGGAAAAGATATCGATTGGTCACGACCATTCTTAGAACAATTTGATGAACTTTTTCGCAAAGTGCCACTGCCATCCCTTTATTCTGAATATTCAACAATGGTACGTAGTGACTACTGTAATGCTGCCAGTGGATGTAAAGATTGTTATTTGTGCTTTAGAACCACCGATGCAGAAAATTGCGCTTATGTGAATGCGGTTACCGATGTCAAAGACTGCGTTGATACTTCTTATAACCGCCACGACCAAATAGGGTATGGTAATATTATTACTCACTCTAGTTACCAAACATTCTTTTCTGAAGATATTGTAAGTTCGCTGAATAAGTGGTTTTGTCGTTCTTGTGTTGGTTGTTCAGAATGCGTCGGTTGTGCAAATTTAAATAAAAAGAAATATTGTATTTTTAATAAGCAGTATGCAAAAGAAGAATTCGAAGAGGTTTTTAAAAAATATGACTTTGGAAGCAAGAAAGGATTGGAAGAATTCCACAAAACAGCAACGGAGTTTTTACTAACCCAACCTCGAAAACAATTCAACGACAGGGCGAGCGTGAACACCACGGGTGAATATGTTTATAACTCTAAAAATGTTCACGAGTCTTATATGGTACGTAAAGCGGTAGACTCTAAGTATTGTCAATTACTAAAATCAGGACCAATCTCAGACTGTTATGATTACACAATGTTTGGGGAACGGGCGGAGCTAATTTATGAATCAACCTGGGTAGGATTAGACGCTAGTAATATAAAATTTAGTATTTGGAATTATCGTGCTAGCAACTTAGAATTTTGTTTTGGTTGCCACTCTTCAAACAACTTGTTTGGTTGTGTGGGTATTAGAAAGGGAGATCATTGTATTTTAAATAAAAGATATACTAAAGAAGAATATTTAGATTTAGTGGAAAAAATCAAAAAACAGATGATGGAAATTCCATATGTTGATAAAATTGGTAGGAAATATTTTTATGGTGAAATGATGCCTTCAGAACTTTGTCCTTGGGCTTATAATGAATCGGCAGGAATGGAATGGTTTCCTTTAAACAAAGAAGAATCTCTAAAAGAAGGATTTACTTGGCGTGATGTTGAAGAAAAAGATTATCAATCTGCAACCATAGAAATTCCAAAACATATAAAAGAGGTGAAAGATGATATTTTAAAAGAAATTTTAAAATGTGAAAATTGTGGCAAGAATTATAGATTGATTAAAATGGAGTTAGATTTTTATCGAAGATTTAATTTACCCATTCCACACAATTGTTTTATTTGTCGAGATCGAGCTCGAACTAAGCTTTTAAATCCAATTGAAATACATGATCGCCAATGTGCTAAATGTAATAAAAATATAAAAACATCATGGACACCAGAAAGACCCGAGATTGTGTATTGCAAAAAATGTTACCAGCAGGAGGTGTATTAAGATTAATTGCTTAAGATTTCCGCATATGCGGAAATCTTAAGCAATTAATCAAAGTATAAAAAGTAATAAAAATTTACTAACCTAAAACTAAGGAATTAATGAATTTTTAAATTCAGTTCTTTTCTGGTATACTCCTTATTATGTATTTGGATTTAGTAAAAATTTTTGTGCCAACAACGGTAGCGTTTTTTATGGGTCTATTTTTAACGCCAATTGCAACGCATTTTTTTTATAAATATAAAATGTGGAAAAAATATACAAGGGGTGAGAATGTTGTTTCCGAAGAATTTAAAAAAATCCACAAAGAACATAAAGAGCGCAATGAATTACATACTCCCCGGGTTGGAGGGATAATAATCTGGGTTTCAGTCCTTATTACCACAGGACTTTTTTCTTTATTTGGTTTTGAAAAAATGAATTTTCTAAGTCGTAACCAAACCCTGATTCCATTTTTTACACTTCTATTTGGATCACTCATCGGACTTTTGGATGATCTCATACAGATTTATGGAGAAGGTAAAATTGCCAAAGATGATAAGTCTTGGCGTAAATGGAAAGTTTTTCTTGTGTGCCTCATATCTTTCTTGATTGGTGGTTGGTTTTTTTATAAATTAGGCATGACATCGCTTCTTTTTCCATTTGTTGGAGAAATATATTTTGGAATTTTAATTATTCCATTTTTTATGACCGTGGCACTAGCAACTTTCTCGGGCGGAGTGATCGACGGAATAGACGGACTCTCCGGGGGAGTACTGGCTTCCATTTTCGGAGCCTATTCCGCAATAGCATATGCGAATAATCAAATAGACATTGCGGCTTTTTCAGCAGTTTTAACTGGCGCCACACTGGCATTTCTTTGGTTCAACATTCCCCCCGCCAGATTTTTTATGGGAGAAACGGGAATAATGGGATTAACGATTACTCTAGCAACACTGGCATTCTTGACTAATTCTGTTTTTATTCTTCCGGTTGTCGCTTTTCCTCTGGTTGTTACTTCGGGTTCTGTTATTCTGCAAACTTTTTCTAAAAAATTAAGGGGAGGGAAGAGATTGTTTCGACTTTCACCTATTCATCATCATTTTGAAGCTCTTGGTTGGCCTTCCTATAAGGTTACAATGCGTTTCTGGATTTTGTCGATAGTATTTGCAATTATCGGAATAATTTTAGCAATTATTAGTAAATAACTTTAATAATGAAAGAAAAAAAAGTTGATAAATTTTTTCTAATAATTTTAGGATCTTTGTTGCTTATGGGAGTTATTGTTTTTTTATCAGCGTCTTTGGGGATTTTGGCAAAAAACGAGAAGATTTTTTACGCAGTGCTTTTCAGTCAGCTGGTTTTGGGGCTTGGGTTGGGGCTTGTGGGCATGTATCTTTGTTTTAAAATAAATTATAAATTTTGGCGAAAATATTCTCTTTTAATTTTTCTAATGTCAATAGTTTTAACTGCGATGGTTTTTATTCCGCATCTGGGGTGGAGTCATGGAGGAGCGTTAAGATGGATTAAATTAGGGCCCGTGTCTTTTCAGCCGGTGGAGATCTTGAAATTTGGATTTATAATTTATTTTGCTGCTTGGCTGTCTTGGGTTAAGAATAGGGTTCAAGATTTTAAATTTGGAATTTTACCGTTTAGTATCATGCTCATACTTTTCGCCGTAGTCTTGTTCAAGCAACCAGACACAAAAAGTTTCATTTTAATTACGGTGACCGGGATTTCAATGCTTTTTATTTCCGGTGTTTCGATGAAATATATTTTGGGTATTGGGTTGGGATCCATGGTCGTTCTTGGGTTTTTGGTTTTTTCTACACCTTATTTGAGAGAGAGGGTAAAAACCTTCATTGATCCATCTAGCGATCCTAGGGGATCTTCATATCAAATTCAACAGTCACTGATCGCTTTTGGCTCGGGGGGGATATTTGGACGAGGACTGGGTCAAAGTATTCAGAAATTTAGCTATCTTCCGGAACCACAAGGGGATTCAATTTTTGCTGTTTTGGGGGAAGAGCTTGGTTTTGTTGGAGCATTGGGGACCATGTTTCTTTATCTGCTTTTTGTCTTGCGCGGGTTTCGCATTGCCAATAACTCCCCAGATTTATTCAGTAGACTTTTAGTCTCTGGAATTGTTATAATGATTACCATACAATCATTTATGCATATTGCTTCAGTAACTGGAGTTTTCCCGTTAACAGGAGTTCCGCTTCCTTTTATGAGTCATGGCGGTACATCCCTCTTGATATATCTTATGGCAACAGGTGTTGTGCTCCACATATCGAAATTTCAACAAAAAAATACATGACGATTAATTTTATAATAAATAATTCACAGGAAGCGAAGACCGCAACCTGTTTCTAACGGAATGAAAATAGTTTTTACAGGTGGTGGGACGGGTGGACATTTTTGTCCAATCATTGCTGTTGCTCAAAAAGTAAATCAAATAATAGATAACGAACATATTCTAGGACCCAAGCTTTATTATTTTTCCAATGATCCGTATGACAAGGAGATGCTGTTTGAAAATGGTCTTATGTATGAGGAAGTAAATTCTGGCAAGATGCGCACTTACTTTTCTTTTAGAAATTTTTTTGATATTTTTAAAGTTTTTTTTGGAATAATTAACGCTCTTTTTAAATTATATTCAATTTATCCGGATGTGGTTTTCGGCAAGGGAGGGTATGCTTCATTTCCTACACTTTTTGCTGCCCGAGTTTTGGGTATTCCTGTTATTATTCACGAATCAGACTCCGCTCCTGGGAGAGTAAATAAATGGGCGGGCGGATTTGCGAAAAAAATTGCGATTTCTTTCACTGAAGTGGCAGATTATTTTCCTAAAAATAAAACCGCCTGGACGGGTCAGCCGATAAGAACGGAAATAGAAAATAAAGCCTCTCTCCAAGATGCGATGAATTATTTTAAACTTGAATCTGAAATCCCTGTTATTTTAATTCTTGGGGGTTCCCAAGGCGCAGAACTTATAAACAACACGATTCTAGATGCGTTGCCAAAACTTGTTAGCAATTATCAAGTTATCCATCAAACTGGAGTTCTAAATTTTAACGCAGTGAGTAAACAAGCAAATGTAGTGCTTAGAGAGAGCCCGCATAAAACAAGATATGTTTCTAGGGCGTTTCTAAATCCTCTAGCGATAAAAATGGCTGCGGGCGCCGCAACCTTGATTGTTTCAAGGGCGGGCTCAATGTTGTTTGAAATAGCGTCATGGGGTGTGCCGTCCATCCTTATACCAATAGCAGAAACAAATTTAGATCATCAAAAGAAAAATGCTTTTAATTACGCTCGATCTGGGGCTTCTAGTGTTGTTGAAGAAGCGAATATGACTGCCAATATTTTAAGTGGAGAAATTGAAAGAATTATTGAGAACAAAGAAGAATATAATAAAATGGCGCAGAGCGCTAAAAATTTTCACAAACCAGATGCGGCTATGAAAATTGCTCGAGCAATAGTTGATTTAGCTTTGAGTCACGAGGAATAAATGCTAAAATGTCCTTATGCAAGGACAAGAAAACGAGAAAGTAGTTACAAGGTTTGCGCCCAGCCCGACCGGATTTTTACACGTGGGCAGTGTCAGAACAGCTCTTTATGCTTGGCTTTGGGCTCGGAAAAATAATGGTATTTTTATATTGAGAGTTGAAGATACGGACAAGGAAAGGGAAGTGGAGGGTTCTGTGGAGCACATTACCGAATCCTTAAAATGGTTGGGGCTAGACTATGATTTTGGGCCTGATAAATGCGAACCCGGAATATGTTACACTCAATCAGAGCGTCTTGAAATATATAAAAAATATGCAAATATTTTGATCGAAAAAGGTTTTGCTTATCCAGACCCTTTTACCGAAGAAGAAGTGGAAGAGATGCGCAAAAAAGCAGAGGAAGAAAAGCGACCTTTCTTGTATAGAGAAAACAGGCCAGAAAAATTTGGAATATGGGACGGAACAAAACCTCTTCGTTTCAAGGTGCCTGAAATAA
>CAYIUH010000039.1:0-5738 GCA_964366625.1 uncultured Candidatus Saccharibacteria bacterium | reverse complement strand
TTCGAGGCTGACGAGCCGAGAACTTCAGGACTTTTTTCAGTAGAAAAAAGTCCGTGCCGAAGAAAATTTGATATTTAAAAAAATTTGATAAATTAAAAAACGGCCTTTAAGCCGCAATGGGATCGACCCCGCCTTGACTCGCATTAAGGCGAGGCAGGCCACTGGGTAGGATTTACTTCCCATTATGGGAAACCTACTTTCTCTGCGGTAAGATTACTGTAACATAAAGAAATTATTTTGCAAGAATTTCAAATTATTTGGCAATGGTATTGTTTTGCCCAGTTTTATTTTGATCAAAATGACTTACTAGAGAGACTCCGATTAGTCCCAGAATTATCATACTTGAAAAAATAAGCAGAATTTTAACAAAATGTTTTGTGATCATAAATTATTAAAAACGGTATCCTTTGATCCAAAAAATAATAAATAAAACAATCAAGACCACGAGAAGGGAATGCCAGACGTCCCAGCCCGAATATAAATTTCTCTTTTTCAGAAAATTAGTAAATCGTTCATTGCCTTCCATAAAAACCAGATAGGGCAATACTGCTATCATGTACCAAATTTTAAATAAAAAGTCAATCATATTCCACTATTGCATTATAATGTGTCGATTATTTTTTTTCTCAAGTTTGCGGAAGAATAACCATGATCTCGGCTGTTGTAAATGACTTTCATATTTGGCAGTTTATCTCTCGAATAATTTGGCTTATTTTTCCAATCTATTCCTATAAAACGGATATCGGGATTTACTTTTTTTAACAGATTATATAAATCCATTTCATCTTTATAAGTAATTATCTCATCGACATATCTGCAACCCTGAAGCCGTATCATCCGTTCTTCTACCGTTTCAATGGGTTTTTGTTTATCGGGTCTATCTACAGACGGATCAATCTCGAGACCAACTATAAGATAGTCGCACTGTCCGCGACACTCCTTGAGCATGAGCACATGCCCCGCATGCAATAAGTCCATTGTGCCGCAAGTAAATCCTCTAATCATGTATGGAAGTATATCATAAAATTCTGCGAATTATATTTTTTGTTTCATATTGACTACAAAACAAAAGAGCTGTAAAAAATCTGTTTTTGTGGTAGATTACATGGATACTGATGCGTACCCAATAAAAACATTTAGCGCATGATAATGAAAGGCTTACTCATACAATTCAAGATGTTTTTTATCTTCATTGCCGATATATTGGTTGCATTTGGCGCGCTTTTTTTGATGATTCTTTTGAGATACGGAGTGAACAATTTTAACCTGGAACTAAGGGCTCACATTATTCCGTTTTCAATTATTATTTCACTGTTTATTTTGATTTTTTATATATTCAACTTATATTCTTTCAGATTCAATAAAAATACGGCAGAGTTCACAAGCTCTTTAGCAAAAAGTTTAATGATATCATTTTCAATTTCGGTTCTAATTTTTTATATACTTGGAGATTTTTTCAAACTAACGCCAAAAACAAATTTGATTATATTTACGGGTATATTTGGAATCATTGATTTTTATTTAAGGATACTGATAAAAAGATATTTTACGCATAAAAGGATAAATAGAAAAATAATAATCATAAGTACAGAGGGGGGCGGTCTTATCGAAGAATTAAATCACAATCAAAATATCGGCTATGAAATAATCAGGGAAACAGGCGATTTTAATCCGGACGAAATCGTTGATCTTAACCCAGACGTGATTGTAATCAATGAAAATAAAGAAACGGAATTCGGTAAAATTTATGCTTTGATCAAAAAGGGCATTTCTGTTTACACTATAAATAATTTCTACGAAGAAATATTCCAAAAAGTCCCAACTGAAAAAATAGAAAAAAATGAAATCGTGGATTATTTGAGCAAAAATAGAACTATCCTCGATTTTATTAAAAGAATTTTAGATATTATGTTATCTCTATCGTTAATCATTTTGACCGCCCCGCTTTCTGTGTTGGTCGCCGTTTTGGTAAAATCAACTTCTCGCGGACCAATCTTAATCAAGCAAAAACGCATGGGTAAAAATGATGAAATATTTACATTGTATAAATTCAGAAGCATGCTAGCGACTTCTGAAGGTGGACAATCCGAGAAAAATGGTGCCGTCTGGACCAAAAACAATAACCAAGATCCGAGAATTACACCGTTCGGCAGATTTATCAGAGAAACACATTTGGATGAAATTCCGCAACTTATAAATATATTGAAAGATGATATTTCTTTTGTCGGACCACGGCCCGAAAGACCCGAATTCATAAACAATTTAAAACAAGACATACTATATTATGATTTGAGACACGCTGTAAAAGGCGGGCTTACCGGCTGGGCGCAGGTAAATTACAAATATGGTTCCTCGGTTGAGGATGCCAGAGAAAAATTGAAATATGACTTTTATTACATTAAAAATAGAAACATTTTCTTTGATATTTTAATTATTCTCAAAACGATAGCAAAGATATTCACTTATTAAGCAAGATAAAATATGGAAAAAATAAGAAACTTTTTTTTTGAAAACTCAAACACCCGGCAAACCATAATAAAAAACACTTTCTGGCTTTTCCTTGGGGAAGCTTCCGGACGCCTGCTGAAAATGCTTCTCATAGTGTATGCGGCCAGGAAACTGGGTGCCGAAGGATGGGGAATTTTTTCTTACGCTATATCCATAGCGTCTCTGTTAATGATTTTTGCCGACATCGGAATCGATAATTTGATAATCAGAGAAATATCGCAAAAGAAAGGAAATAATAAAATATTTATCTCAGCTGCGATTTTTATCAAAACCGCTATTCTCCTCTCCAGTATTCTTTTGGTTATTTTTGTAAGTCCTTATATATCTAACATACCTGAAGCGGCGGGACTCTTTTCCACAGTGGCCGTTATTTTATTTTTTGATGTTATTCGAAATAGTGGTTTTGCCATAAACCGAGTGCTGGAAAAAATGGAAAAGGAGACGATTATAAAAGTGATTATGAATTCTGTGATCTTAGTTCTCGGTATTGCGCTGATAAATGCGGATTCGTCTCCTATGTCTCTTGCCGTGTCTTATGCGGTGGGCAGTATTATAGGAACCCTTTTGATAGCCAGTATAGTCAGAAAAACTGTCGTTCAATTCGTGGCTAAGGTAAATAAAGAAACTTTGAAAATGGTTTTGGGAGCTACATTGCCCTTTGCGGTTATGGCTCTAGTTGGAAGCATTATGGCAAATACCGACATATTCATGCTAGGCATATGGAGAACACCGGAAGACATAGGGGTTTATGCGGCGACCCAAAGATTCTACCAATTCATAATAATGCTACCCTCAATGATCGCCACTGCGATGTTCCCTCTGATGTCTAGACTAGCCCATAAAGAAAATGAAAAATTCAAGATTGTTTTGGAAAAAGCTTTGTTTGTTCTGGCGATCATAGGTGTGCCAATTGCCTTGGGTGGAATAGTTTTGACCAATCAAATCGTCTTGCTGGTTTTCGGGCAATCATATATCGATGCGATTCCGGTGCTTTATATATTCATGATAATGCTGTTAATAACTTTGCCCATGACGCTATTAATAAATTCAATATTCGCATACGACAAACAGAGAAAGCTGGTAAAAGCGAATATATTCGGCATGCTGGCCAATGTGTTATTAAACTTTCTGTTAATCCCGAAATTTGGCGCCGCTGGAGCCGCATTTGCCACCTTGATCTCAACTTCAATGGTAATTTACGTTCTATGTAAAGAAATGAAAAAAGTAAATAATTTCGAAATATGGTCATCTATAAAAGACGTTCTGACACCGACTGCGTTGATGCTGGCAATCACTCTGACGCTCAAATATTTTGGAATAAAAGTAACATTTAATATAATAATTTCTGCCGTGGCTTATTTTTTCTTTTTCCTCTTATTAAGGAGAAAAACTCTCACGGAATTTAAAGAAATTATCGGCTTATAATTATGCTATAATCAAAAGGTTAACACGAAATTATTATGAAAAACAACACGAAAGGAATAATATTGGCGGGGGGAAACGGTAGCAGGCTGTATCCGCTAACTCTAGCGATGAGTAAGCAACTTTTGCCTGTTTATGACAAGCCCATGATTTTTTACCCTTTATCAATTTTGATGCTCTCTGGTATTAGGGAGATTTTAATCATCTCAACTCCCGCTGATTTGCCAAATTTTAAAAAACTTTTAGGCACTGGTAAAAATTTTGGAATAAGATTATCCTATGCCGAACAACCTTCGCCAGATGGTCTAGCTCAAGCCTTTATCATTGGAGAAAAGTTTATTGGAAAGAGTAACGTGGCTATGATACTGGGTGATAACATTTTCTATGGCAACGGCTTGATAAAAATCCTAGAAGAAGCTCGTGGTAAAACAAAGGGCGCCACTATATTTGGATATTATGTCAACGATCCAGAAAGATTTGGTGTGGTTGGATTTAATAAAAATGGCAAAGTAACTTCTATCAAAGAGAAACCTAAAAATCCCGCTTCAAACTATGCAGTAACTGGACTTTATTTCTATGACAATAGAGTTATAAAATTTGCTAAAAGTATAAAACCGAGCAAGCGTGGAGAACTAGAAATCACAGATATTAACGAACTATACCTAGCATCCGGAGACCTGGATGTAAAACTCTTGGGTCGTGGATTTGCCTGGCTTGATACAGGAACAATTAGCTCTCTATCAAACGCAACTGACTTTGTCAGGATAATAGAAGAAAGACAAAACACCAAGATAGCTTCCCTGGAAGAGATATCCTACAGAAACGGTTGGATAACCAAAAATACTCTACTCAAAATAGTAAAGCGCTACGGAAATTCTGAATATGGCAAGCACTTGTTACGCATAGCAACAGAAATCGCCCACATATAAAATGAAAATTACTCCCACTGAAATAAAAGATGTTTTAGTTATTGAACCAGATATATTCGCCGATAATCGTGGATGGTTTATTGAATCTTACAACAAAAAAAAGTTAGCCGAAGTTGGTATAGAAATTGAATTTGTTCAAAGCAATCATTCTTTTACAAAAAAGCGGGGCACCCTCAGAGGACTGCATTTTCAACACCATCCTCATTCCCAGTCAAAACTTGTCAGATGTGTCAAGGGGGCTATTTTAGATATAGTGGTGGATTTGAGGAAAAATTCACCAACATATAAAAAATATGCAGCTGTAGAATTAACTGAGGATAATAAAAAACAACTCTTTATTCCAAAAGGTTTTGCTCATGGAATATTGACTCTGACTGACAATGTAGAAGTTTATTATAAAATTGACAATCATTACAACAAGCAATCTGAGGGATTTCTAAATCCCAACGACCCAGAAATCAACATAGAATGGGGTATTAGCAACCCTACCTTGATAGACAGAGACGCAAATGCTCCTTTTTTAAAAGATATAGATATAAATTTTTAAATTTACTCATGAAAATTTTAATTACAGGCGGAGCGGGTTTTATAGGATCGAATTTCATCATCTATATGGTGAAGAAATATCCTGATTATAAAATCGTCAATTTAGATAAATTAACTTACGCCGGCAATCTGGAAAATTTAAAAGGGGTAGAAAAAAATCCAAACTATATATTTGTTCACGGTGACATTTGCGACAGGAAAACAGTAGAACAAGCAATGAGGGGTTGCGATATAGTCGTGCATTTTGCCGCCGAATCCCATGTGGACCGCTCGATCGCAGGACCGGCAGTTTTTATCCAGACTAACATAATTGGCACCGAGATTCTGCTTGAG
>CAYIUH010000038.1:0-5835 GCA_964366625.1 uncultured Candidatus Saccharibacteria bacterium | reverse complement strand
AGATAGTGCCTCGCTCATTGATGTCGCTTCCAGGTGTGGCGTATTGACGATCCGCTGATTCCCTGTATGTATCGCTGTATACAACCTGCACCCAAAAGAGCTTACCAGCCAGAACTAAAGAAAAAAGTATTATACACAAAAGAACAATCCTGGACCTGAAAGTAAAACTCTGTGTCATAAACTATAAATCATTTTGAGTCGCTTTTATGCTTTCAAAGGATCGGGGCGTAGTTCCAAAGCCGAGAAATTTACGGGTAGCAAATGTGGTCTCTGTTTCTTTGAAACCCAAAGAATGGGAAAAGGTAAGGTCGATATTGTTTGATAAAGTTAAATAAGTAAGTTCCAAATCTCCAACTTCACTCGAAAGAGAACGGGCTCTCGTTTCGAGCATTCGGCGCTCAACAATATTGGAAACCATATTGCCTAAAAATAAGACATAGCAGATGGCTAGTGCCCCCATAGACCACAAGATAAAATGCAAGGCAAATTTTTTAGTGTTTAGATTCATTACACCCACATTCCCCATATAAATATTTATTTTTGAACTAATTTGTTTCATCTTTATCCCGCTAGAGCGGTGATTTTTTCTAAAATTCTTAACTTTGCGCTCCTTGACCTTGTATTATTTTTTATTTCTTCCGTACTTGGTAAAATTACTTTTTTATTAATAATCCTTGCTTCTCCATTCTTCTCTTTATTTTTAAAAAATTTTTTAACAATTCTGTCTTCTAAACTATGAAATGTTATAACCGATAACCTTCCTCCGTTTTTCAAAAATCTAAATCCTTTATCTAAACCTTCCGACAATGTCGAGAGCTCATCGTTGACTGCTATTCGTATCGCTTGAAATGTTCTAGTGGCAAAATGAATCCGTCCCCTCTGATACACCGCCGGCACTGCGCTTTTTATTATTTTGACTAAATCAAAACTGGTTTTGATTTCTTTTTCTCTCCTTGCCTCGACTATCGCCCTGGCGATCTTTCGAGCTAACCTTTCTTCACCATATCCGTAGATAATATCTGCCAGACTTTCTTCACTCCATGTATTCACCACATCCTCTGCCGTTATGTCTTCCCTGCGAGGATTTTCTTTCATGGTCATAATCAAGGGCTCATCTTTCATAAAAGAAAATCCTCGTCCAGAATCCTCCAGCTGATCAGAACTCAAACCTAGATCAAAAATAATTCCGTCAATATTGCGAGAAAGAGAATCTTTTTCCAAAACTTTATCTAAATCCCTAAAGTTGGCGTTGTGGAAAGAAATGTTGCAATTCTCTAACTTCCCCCTAGCTCTCTCCCAAACTCCATTGTCTTGATCGAGCGCTATTATTTTGATCTTTGGAAATTTTCTGCAGATTTCTGCGCTATGTCCTCCGCCACCAAAGGTGGCGTCCACCACTGTCCTGCCATCATCCAGATTGAGTCCATCTATTGCTTCTTGTAAAAGAACTGTCTTGTGCATAAATCTTTAGTTTTTCGTAAATATCAATTTTTCCGGGTACGGACTTTTTTCTGGTGAAAAAAGTCCTGAAGTTCTCGCCTCGCCCGGCTCGAAACCCCCTCCAAAATTATATTTACGAAAAACTACCTAACTTCTCTGCCAAACCTTCCGCTTGCTTTTCTGCGCTCTTTTTATATTCCTGCCAGACTTTGTCATTCCAAACTTCCAACCTGTCTTGTACTCCGATTATTGCTCCTGTGTTTTTCAATCCTATTTTTTCTTTTAAAAAGTCCGGTATTAAAATTCTTCCAATCGAATCCACTTCCACATCAACCGCTTGACCAAACATATTTCTGTTAAAAGTCCTCTGGTCAGATTTTAAAAATGAAAGATCTCCTTCGCTACTGCCCAATCTCTTTGAAACCTTTTCCCATTCTTTCAATGTAAAAATAAACAAACATTGATCAAGTCCGGGGGTGATAATAATTTTCTTGCCAAGCTCTTTTCGAAACTTTGCCGGCAGAGACATTCTGCTTTTCTCATCTATGGTGTGAATGTATTCGCCGATAAGCATAAAATTATTTAAAAAATGAAATTAACAAATTTCCCACTTTTTCCCACTTGATATACATTGTATTGTAAACTATATATAAAAATAACACCAAGTCCCATCTGTGGATAACTTTTTGATTATTAGATTGTACTTAAATTTTTAGTTGACTTTATAAATTATTTGTGATACAATGCACACAATGGTGGGGTCAACACACCGACCCCACCCACCCTGGCGCAGACGACAACCTCCTCCGCGTCCGTCTGCGCCAGGGATTTATCGGCTTTTGCAATTTTGCAAAAGCCAAAATGTCTCGGCTGTGCCCCACACACCGAGATTTTCTTTTTTTAACCCCCCGAAGACGGTCTTCGGGGAAACTTTATCCATTCAAAAATTTCATTTTGAAAATCTTTCCTGGTAGGGAAATATTTAGGAAATGGTTGAATATTTAATATTGCATTTTCGCTCCGCCTTGTGCCTAGTAAATCTAGATAGCTAGAGTATTTATATTCTTCCAAAAATTTTAGGGTTTTATTTTTTTCTTTTATTCCTGATTCTCTCCAGTTGGGTTGAATTAATTTTATCGGATTAAGATTGATATACGAAAAAAGATATTTTGCTTGAACATCATCTGCAACATGAACAGATTTAAATCTACCCTCAAAAAGAGAACCTGTGCGCTCATATTTTGTGTTTATATATTTAGAATAAGCAGTACAAAGTTTTCGTATAAAAACAGAGATATTATTTTCCCTCTCTGGTTCTCCCCGAAGACCGTCTTCGGGGATTTCAGGGAAAGTAAGGTAAATATGAAAATGATTCGGCATTAAAACCCAAGCACCTATTGAAACTAATGTTTCTCCACGATCAAAATCCCAGGCTTCAATTCCCTTCTCAATTATATCATCACGAAAGTTTATTTGTTTTATAGAATTACAAACAAAAAGCAATTTAACAAAACGTCTATAGTCATCATCATTGAAAAATATCTTTTGACGACCATTGCCACGGTTATAAATGTGATAAAATTCTCTATTGACTAAGGGTGTTTTTCTGAATCCCATATTTGTATTATACCCCGAAGACGGTCTTCGGGGAAGTTTCTAATTTCCCTAGGTCTTGCTTGAAAAAAATTTGTCTTATTCCTTCGGCTTCATGAGTGGAAAAAGTTGGGTTTCTCGAAGTGGCAAGTCAACGAGAAAAGCAAAGAGACGCTCGCCATAAGCAAAACCAAAAGCTGGGGGCATACCATATTCGAGCATTTCTACAAATTCATCATCCGGCATCATCGCCTCTTCATCTCCTTTTTCGATCAACTTTCTCTGAACTTCAAAACGTTCTGCTTGATCGAGCGGATCATTCAATTCTGAAAATCCGTTAGTGCACTCTGCCCCAGCTAAAACAAGCTGAACACGTTCGGTTAGTTCTCTATTCTCTGATTTTATTTTTGAGAGTGGAGACACAAGCTTGGGTACATCAACGAGCCATACCGGACCCACTATTTTTTTCCGACAATGTTTCCAAAGTGAATCAGTTAAACGTTCTTTGTTCGTGCCTTCATATTTTATTTTTAACTGATCGAGCTTTTTCTTCATTTCTGCTTCAGTCGCGCTAAGTACATCAATGCCAAGCTCTTTTTTGATGGTCTCTACATACGAAATGCGTTTCCAGCTTTGTGAAAGATCAACCTTGTGTCCATGAATTTCGAATTGCAAAGTTCCAAATGTTTCTTGCGCAACTTCTTTAATCATCCGTTCGGTAAAATCCATGCCTTGTTTGTAATCCATATAACCAGCATAAAATTCCATGTTGGTAAATTCTTGAGTATGTTCTCCGCTCGAACCTTCATTCCTATATACTCTGCCTATTTCAAAAACCCGATCAAATCCAGCCGCCAGTAATCTCTTCTGCCAGAGCTCACCTACTGATATGCGCATATATACATCCATATCAAAATCATTGTGATGGGTTTTAAAAGGTCGGGCCTCTGCTCCACCTGTCGTTACTTCAAGTGTCGGGGTTTCAACTTCTAGAAAATTTTCTTTCTTTAGAAAGTTACGAGTTGCATCCCAAAATTTCATTTTTTTTTCAAAAATATTTTTCAACTTTGGATTCATTAATATATCGAGATATCTTTTTCGAAATCTTTCTTCAACATCTTGCAATCCATGCCATTTCTCCGGCAGGGGTCGCAGACTTTTTGACAACATTCGCCAGTCTTCGACTTCAAGGGTTTTCTCTCCCCTGTTGGTTGTAAAAAATGAGCCCCATATTTCTATAAAATCTCCTATGTCGGCAACTTCATTAAAGAAAGCAAGTTTTGTTTCTCCTAAAATATCTTTTTTAAGAAGTCCTTGGAAAAGTCCGGTGCCATCATTTAAAGTTATAAAAATTATCGCTCCCTGCCCACGAATAGACATGATGCGCCCGGCGATCCATTTTTTATTTTTTTCTTTTTCTAGACTGCTGAAACTCTCTATTGCCTGTCCTAGAGTTAATTCTCTCTTGGAATCCGCTGGATACGGGTCAATGCCTTTCTTTTTTAAAATTTCAAGTTTGGCTATTCTTGCATCTCGAATTTCGTCAATCGAAGACATGGTTAATCCATTGGCCTCCTTTAGGAGACTTTAATTATTTTATAATTGACTGCCCCGCTCGGAGTGGTGAAGGAAATATTATCACCCTTTTTCTTGCCAAAGAGCGCAATACCAAATGGAGATTTGTTAGAAATTTTACCCTGCGCCATATCGGCCTCCTCGGAACCGACTATTGTATAGGTTTTTTCTCCTTTCCCTTGGGCCGACGGCTTTGTGTTCCCTATTTTTTGCACTAAAACATTTGAACCTATGTCCACGATATCGCCTCCAGTTTTCGAAATTGTTTTAGAAGATTGTAAAATTTGCTCAATTTTAGTAATTCGCACTTCGAGCTTACCCTGATCTTCACGAGCTTGATGATATTCGGCATTTTCAGACAAATCGCCGAGGGATTTGGCATATTCCAAAGATTTTAGAATTTCTTTTCTTTTGGGTCCTTTTAAATCTGTCAGTTCTTTTTCTAATTCTTTTCTTTTTTCTTCAGTTATATAATCTACGCTCGCATTCATTCAATGAATTTAGCATTTTTTACCCAAAAGGTCAATAAAAAAAGAACACTTTGCAAAAAATCATTTATATGATAAGGTGTACGGAATGGCAAGAACAGTAATCGAAGTGAAGAAAAATCCAAACGAAAACAATTCGAGTGTTTTGCGTCGCTTTTCAAGAAAAATTATCGAGTCCGGTATTGTCCGCAAGGTTAAGGGTTCTCGCTATAATGTCAGGAAAGAATCAAAACTTAAAATAAAAAAAAGTGCTCTAAAAAGAATGGACCGCAGACGTGAGATAGAGAAACTCCGCAAATTGGGAAAGATGAAATAGAAAAATATGCGTTTTGAAAAACTAAAAAACGATATTCTGGGTAAAGAGTATTCCTTCTCCTTGGCTTTCGTTAGTGAAAATAAATCGAGGAAAATAAATAAAAAATATCGCCAACAGGACAAACCAACCAACATCCTCTCTTTCGCCCTACATAAAAATAGCGGTGAGCTAGTGCTGTGTAAGGCAGTAATAAAAAGAGAAGTTAAAAATTCTCCTAAAACTTTCGATCAATATTTGATTTTCTTAGTTATCCACGGAATGCTTCATTTGAAAGGAATGCAACATGGGAGTATAATGTCTAAGAGAGAAAAATTTTTCTACGGAAAATATGCTAAGAAACATTTCGACAGGAATAGACGTCGGATCGGGAACAACCCGAGTCGTCATGGGAGAGTTTTTAAAAGGAGAAAAAAATCCTAAAAT
>CAYIUH010000037.1:0-5953 GCA_964366625.1 uncultured Candidatus Saccharibacteria bacterium | reverse complement strand
TTTTGCCCGCCTGCTTGGGCTTCGCCCCCAAAACTTTTCGGCGGGACGGCGGGACTTCAATTTGGGTAGTGGGTGAGATTAGTTATTTTGATTTTTTGAAACGACTCCTTTTTGTGCCTGTAATTCTATTTCTACCATTTAGAGTATATGCACCGTCTACTTCAAGCCATCCGAGCGGTTGTCCAATTCCACCTCCTCCTATCATATTCTTTTCGCCAAGAAGTGTCCACAATAAGGCATACCCCTCGCGATTCAAAAAATCTGACAATTTATCTTTCCGTACAACTACATGTCTTGGCATATTATTATCAAAAACACTAGGATCAAACGCCACGAGATCGCCTTTCTTATCAAAAAATCTTCCGTCTATATGATTTTGAATAAGGCCCATCCCATCTACGATAAATTTCGCCGGTAATTTGACGCTTACCGTTTCATTGGTCGAGCAGTCTATTGATGATCCGCTACTCAAATATTGATCATCCGTCACAAGGATTTTTGCAGGAATCTTTTTATCCCTAGCTCCATTTGTCCATCCGTCATGATGATAGTAGGGAATGTAGTGGTAAAGAAATGCAGGAGCCCAAGGATATTCACCAAGATACACATGGTAAAACTCATGGGATTCTGGCATCCACCGACCCATAAATTTTTGCTGTTTTGCCCATTTGAACACTTTATCTTTGTCTTCATTTTTAACCAAATAACTTTTTGCCATGTACCACAACGTCCGCGTTGGTAGGTTGTATTTTTCATGCTCTGGCGGGGTTTTTTCTTGCCATTCGACAAATCCCTCGAGGGCTACCCATGCAGTTCCTTGATCATCAACAAACTCGATAATTTTCTTTGGATCTGGTAAATCTCGTGATTTCTTAAGCCATGTGGAATTAGAAATTCTTTTATTCCACGCATTATATTGACTCTGTATTTCATTATTGCTGAAATCCTGCAAATCTTCTGGTTTTTCATTCGGGAATTCTTTGAGAACGCATGAGGGGTCAATGTCTCTTACGCTTAGTTGCCATGGACCTTCATAGTTTCCGATTTTTTCAGACCAACTTTCCTCTTTGAACTCAAAATTATCTGAAACCCTTGCTAATAACTCATGCAGTGCTATCCATTGGTATTTTTTGCCTATCCTTTCGGGTTTATGTTCAGACCTGCCGGCTCGGTCAATAGCTTTATCAAACTTTCCATGCAATTCTTGTTTCCACCCAAATTGCACTACTCGATCAAAAACCCATCGTTGTGCCAAACCAGTGTCAAAACGCTCTACCGGGTCGTTTATACTGCCACGATCATCAAGAAAAGGTTTAACCTCTTTATCAAAAAACTTTTTCTTCTTGGATGACAAAGAATTTTCAAAATCGACAAACGCTTTTTTCATTTCACTTTTCTGCTCTTTCTCTCGTTGTTTTATTTCTGCTTCGTCAACTTTTTCCTCATCTGGAGAAGCATATTTTATCGATGAAAGAATGCTTGATAGGTCAATGCCAAAAAATGGATTCGTTGCTTTTTCCAGCAGTTTTTTCTGCTGTTTACCTAATTCACTCTTAAAATCATTGAAAAGAATCTTGCGATTTACTTCCGCACCATTTAGCCTTCTTCCAGACCAATGACCAACCGCTGAGTTGAGTACATAATTCCCAAAGTCGCCCAATGTTCCGGAGTTGTGCATCACCGATGACCATACATCCAAAAATCCACGCTCCTCGGTTTTTTTCTGAAAGAAATCCTCTGGATAATATCTGTCTTTTAACAATTTTTCAGACGGCACTCTTTTGGGCCAATTACTGTTAAAAGGCGGCTCTATTTTCTTTCGGTTCACTACTAGTTTTATCTTCTCGTGTAATGCAACTTCAATGATTCCACGCGCATAATCACGCAAAAGAATATGTGCCGGAGGATTTCCTTGCTTGAATATTTCTTCATAAACCCACTGCGATAACGCTTTTAGCCCATCACTATCTGTCTTTGACCTGATAGCACTGCCATATGCAACCGCATACAAACGTTCAACGACATAAGGATCATTCACATCCTTGAATTGTTTTAGCATAGCCAAAACCACAGCCAATCTGTTTGTTAAAAGTGCAACAAGAGCCTTTGTCGCTTTATCCCTTAGGAATCTGTTTGGTGTTGTTAGAAACCAGCACAATGCTACGGAGCAAAGGCGAATCGCGTCATCGCTAATATGCGTTTTGTCCTGTTCCGACCATCCCCACTCAATCAATCTATCAACAGCACCTTTTTCACCATACTGATAATGCAAAAAAGTTGACCACCAAGAATCCCGTTTCGCCATTGAAAATTTTGAAAGGTGTTTGTGTAAGAAATCTGCGTTGAAAGGATGATCTGGTATTGGCGCAACGGCCAAGAAAGCATTTAGCAAATTATTATGGCCTGATTCTGTTCTAATAATTTCGGCGTTGATATATGCTAAGATGTTTTTTGTATCTGCTGAAAATGCCGCAGGCTTTCGCCAAATCAAACTTTCAACAAAAGCTTCCTGTGCCACTTGAGAACCCTTGAGATAGGGCGCAACCTCTACTAACTCACATCCTTTGAGATGTTCGGGGCATTGTATTGATAATGCTTCAACAATTCCTCTATTCCATGAATTTGCAAGAAACTTGCCGAGTTTTCTTCGCTTAGAGAAAAACTTTTTTGCGGTTTGTAAGTTTTTGTTTGATTTTCCAAACTCCTCCTCATATTTCTTAAAAAGATACCTCCCAATGAGATGGTCGCTGAATTTCTGAAAAGGAAACCTGAAATCAAATCCGTCATAATCATTTTTCTCTTTTGAGTATCTTGGGACTTTAACGATTAACAAGTTTTTCTCTAGCTCTTTTATAAACTCACTATGATTTATTGATGGGTGTGCCTGTTTAACTAGGGTGATAACCTGATCTTCGGAAATTCTGTCATCATTTTGATTTACTATTTCAGCTGCAATTTTTTCAATCACGGTGTCCCAGATATTTTTCCCTGCTCCATTAGGTATGCTGAATTGTTTAGCAATTCTTTTGGAGACGCTATCAACGAATGATTCAAAAATATAGGTTGCGCCCTCATGTCCTCTAAATATCTGCTTCTGTTTCTTCCCACTATTCTTTTTTGCGCGATCTTGGAATGCTTTACAAAAAAGGAGTAGAAAAAGTGGATTTTGAAATTCAGGCATTAGCAATGGAATTTCAGGGAGTGGTAAATTAAATTCTTTGAAAAACTTGCTTACTGCTTCCCATTCTCTAAATTCAAAACCTCGATGTTCTTCGTGAACAAGAATTTTTCTTATTTTCTTTGTTGCTACTTCTTCCTCGAATCCTGTTCTGACGCTAACGACCAAGGCTATATTTGGGTATTTTTTAACTTCTTCAATAACCTTGCCTAAGTTTCCTTTCCAAAAACGTTTTTGTCGTGTTTCGTTTAATGCGTCAATGGCAATAATTGCACGACAGCCTGACTGCTTGCTTGCGTTATTCAATAGACGAAAGAACTGATTTTTATCTATTTGCAAACCAAGTTGCCTGATAATCTGTACAAAAGGATCTTCGGATGTTTCAAATAATTCGCCAAAAACAAGAATAGCGGGAAAGGATTTTTTACTCGCAATTCTCTCTTCAACAACATCACATAACAAGTGAGTTTTTCCTGTCCCTGCGAGGCCAGTCAATAGCAGGAACGGGGAGTTTGATAGTTTTGCTTTCGTGCTTGATGATATTTGCTCAAAATACCTTAGTTCCTTTTGGGCTTCATAGAGATAATGAATATCTGATCCGAACTTTTCAGAAAGTGATCGTTGTCGTCCTTGCTCACTTTCAGTTTTTTGCTGTTCAGCCTTATCTTTTTCTTCTCTTAATTTATCTGAAAGTTTCCATAACATCTCACTTGCTTTTTTTGTCCGACCGTTGATTTTGTCCCATGGGATTTTTCCAGTATCAAACTCTTTGAGTTTATCTAAAAGTTTTGATAGTTGAGAAAGTTCACCTTTAAGTACCTTATATGTTTTTTGTATCTCTTCATTCTCGTATTTTTGAGAAACGCGACCAAATTCACGATTCAGTTTTCCGTAATGTTTTCGTATTGAAATGTAAAAATTTTCTGTACGGCTTATACCATCAAAAATATCTGCAATGGGCAGATCAACATTAAGCTCGGGCGTATAGCGAGTACCAGCCCTTTCCTTAATTTTCTTTAAATGGGACTTTTGCCATTTGTTGTCCAAGAATCTATTTTTAGGCATGTCATGGTTATATTTCACTTAAAACATCAGAAATCTTTTGTTCATATATTTCAATCAATTGCTTGTTTGCATTTATTATTTCTTGCTCTTTTTTCATTTCCCCGAGCAGTTTTTCTTGTATCTTCGACGATAGAAACGGTATCTCAAGAGAAGCGAAATAATCAAAACCTATACGTGGTAGTTGCGAGCCTTTTAATCCTTTTAATACTTCTGTATTAAATTCATCATTCCGCAGTATAAGAGAATACAATTCAGGATTTATGTTCTCAGTTTTACTTCGCAAAACTAAAATGTCCGTTGAGCAAATACCCTCACGATCTGAAAACCAAACCTTATTAAGATTCGGTCTCAATTTTCCGTACAAAATATCTCCCTTTTTGAAAACTGTTTTTGTACTTTTTATTGATTTCATTTCGGCATTTACTTCGCCTACTAAATTACCCGAATTTGATTCAATGTTTTCAAGTCCAACATACACTGTTTTGCCAGTTTCATTTTGTGGATTTATTTGTTCATTTACTTTTTCAAAAATTTCTCCCATATTTACAGATTTACAATCTAGCTTTCTAAGCGTCTGACCAAAATAGCGTCTCTCTCTCTCTAGATTTGAAATAATCGCTTTGGCGTGATCTATGGCACTTTGCTTGATCTCAATCTGCTCAACAATTTCGTTTTGTACTTCAATTGGTGGAAGTGGGATCTTAATTTTTGAGTATTCAGAAATCCAATATCTTTTATGTTCGTTTATAGGGAAAACAATTCTTTGCATTGCTCGAAATATAAACTTTATATTTACCTTTGTTTTGTCTGCATGTAAAATTTTCATCGCTGATGATTTTACCTTGAAAGGGAAATCAACAAATTTTGTGGCAGTGGTAAAATCATCAA
The DNA here is from genome assembly GCA_964366625.1 of uncultured Candidatus Saccharibacteria bacterium. GTDB lineage: Bacteria > Patescibacteriota > Minisyncoccia > Phycocordibacterales > UBA9973 > UBA9973. The sequence goes on along the minus strand of CAYIUH010000037.1, from coordinate 822 downwards.
AAATAATAACTGGTAATTTTTCTTGAAAAATACCGTTCTTTTCATTGGTGTAACCCAAAACAAATGTCTTTCCAGCAGTCAAAACTGGAGTTTTGTATTTATCATCGTAATCAACAGAATTAACAATATATTTTGTTGGTTGTTCATAATCCAAGACTTCTCCTAATTCCACCATTGGATATTTTATATTTTTCTTCTCTCCCAAATTACCCAATCGGTATCTTTCAGCCGAGAGGTTGTAGTCGCCACTTTGCGCGATTTGCTCCTTTGTAATTTCGTACGCAAAAAGACTGTTCTCTTGAAGCCACAGATTTTTCGTTCCCGTTTCAATCGCGATTCTTTGTCCTTTGAGCACTTTTGTCGCATCAACTTCGTTATTGGGGCGAACAAGATCATTTCTATCTATCTCCCTTCGTTGTGCCCCGAGATCAAAACCGTCATTCAATACACGGATAAATAAAATTTTATCTGTCTTTTTTGCTAAAGCATTATCAAAAAATAAAATATTTGTTTTAACGGGAGAGTATGGATTAAAAACACCAGCAGGAAGTGATACAACAGCAAACAAACCGTCCTCTATTAAAGTTTTCCTTAATTGTTTATATGGAGCATCGTTTTTAAAAATCACACCCTCCGGCACAATGATTCCGGCACGCCCTTTGATCGTCAAATGTTCAACAATATAATCCACAAACAACACTTCTGCTCGATTAGCTTGGATAGAAAATCTTTTATGCGGAACGATTCCTCCTTTTGGCGACATAAATGGAGGGTTTGCCATTATCACATCAAAGGTTTCGTCCCAGCGTTTTTCACTTGAAA
>CAYIUH010000036.1:0-6012 GCA_964366625.1 uncultured Candidatus Saccharibacteria bacterium | reverse complement strand
CCGTGACTGGAGTTCAGTCGTGTGCTCATCCGATCTTTATGCAGTTCATGGATTATGATGGCATTTTTTATCATATTTTTAATATATTCTTTTTTAAAAATAAATAAATCCTTTACTTTTTCATATTCTGCATTGCTTGCAAACCTCTCTTTTTGTACTCGAGTCAAATAAAGCACATCAACAAGTAGTAAAACTTCTTTTAAATTATTTAATTCTTTAAATTTAACTTTGTTCTTTTTGAGTTCTTGAATAAAATCTCTCGGTAAAGCAAGTTCTTTCGGTGAAATGAAATAAAAAACATTGCCTGCGTAAAACTTTAAAAAAGGAAAAAGCGACCTCACTGTGCGGCTATTTAACAAATCTCCCCCGAAAGCAATTGAGAGGTTGTTCAATCGTCCATGTTCTTTTTTTATTGTATAAACATCTAGTAAACCTTGAGTAGGATGCTGATTCCCTCCATCACCTGCATTTATGATCGGTTTTGTTGCAATTTCAGATGCACGAGCCAGAATACCAGAAATCGGATGTCGCATAACCACAATATCTGCATAGAAACATAACATCCGAGTAGTGTCTTGTATGCTCTCGCCCTTAAAAGCGGAAGAGTTTTCCATCGCATTTTCAGCTGATATTATCCGTGCGCCAAGTTTCAAAGCGGCAGTTTCAAAAGATAATCTCGTGCGAGTGGACGGTTCAAAGAAAACACAAGCAACTATTTTATCTTGTAAAATTTTTTCAACTTTATTCTTCTTGCATTGCTCTTCCATCACTTCTGTCCTAGCTAGAATCTTTTCTAGTTCTTTTTTAGTAAATTGATCGGAAGAAAGTATGTGTTTCATTTTAATGTAAATAATTTTTATAGGATTTTATTTCTAAATTTTTTAATCCATAAGAAGCCAAGGCCTTGATAAAGGCTCGAGCCAAATGTAGATCTGTAAATAAAGGAATCTGGTTGTCTACTGTGGCCCGACGAATGCGGAAACCATCTGTATTCTGACGTTTGTCGTCATGTATATTTATTTTATCTGTCACACTTAAATTTACCACAAAAGCCACTTGCTTGCTTTCAATAATGTTAAGTACATTTGGTGAATATTCATATGCTTTCCTAACGCTTGCGCAAGCAATGTTATGATGATTAAAAAATTCTGCGGTCGTATCAGTGGCAAATATTTTATACCCTAATTTAAGCAAAGTGTTAGCCGCCTCTGTAAATTTAGCTTTGTTTAGATCACCCCCGAGCGCCAGCAAAACATTTTTATTCTTAAAATCAAAATTATTGGTGCTCAAAATGGATTTCAGCAATGCTTCATCGTAATCCTGGCCAAAGCATGCCGCCTCTCCCGTCGAAGACATTTCAACACGCAATATTGGATCGGCGCCAAGCAACCGAACAAAGGAAAATTGAGGCGATTTAACCACCACACCCTTTGGATATTGGAAATAAAGTTTCTTTGCCTTGCCAAAAAAACTATCTACCGCCACTTTTGGAAAATTAGCATCCATTGCTTTAGAAAGCAGTGGGAAAGTGCGGCTTGCGCGCAAATTCACTTCAATAACATACGGCTTGTTATCTTTAACTAAGAATTGAATATTGAATGGTCCAGTAACAGCAAGTTCTTTGACAATTTTTTTTGTGATTACCCGAAGCTGAAATTCGGTCGAGGCATAGACTCTCTGAGTGGGATACACGATGGTGGCATCTCCTGAATGCACTCCGGCATTTTCTACATGCTCGGAAATTCCGTAAATCATCAACTCCCCTCTCTGCGCCACTCCATCAAATTCAAGTTCCTTTGCATTTTCAATATATTTAGAAATAGTTACAGGATGTAATGGAGAAAGTACCGCCGCCTGCTTCACGAAATTCAATAACTGCTCTTTACTGTAACAAACTCGCATCGCTGAACCAGAAAGCACATATGAAGGACGCACTAAAACTGGAAAATTTTCTCTTTCTGTGAAACGAAGCGCTTCCCCCGTGTTGCTAAAGCTCTGCCATTTGGGCTGAAGGATATTTAATTTATCCAAAAGAGCTGAAAATTTATTTCGGTCCTCCGCTTTATCGATATCTTCAGCTTTGGTGCCCAATATATGAAATTTTTCTTCCGCTAACTGCTTGGCAAGATTGTTGGGCTTTTGTCCTCCAACAGAAATTATTAGCCCGGAAGCTGATTCAAATTCTGAAATATCCGCCACGGTTTCAAATGATAAATTTTCAAAATAAAGACGATCAGACATATCATAATCTGTCGAAACAGTTTCCGGGTTGCAGTTAATAATAACTGATTTTTTATTGTAACGTTTTAAGGCAAGAGAAGCAGAAACGCAAGACCAGTCGAATTCAACCGAAGAACCAATGTGGTACGGACCGCCACCCAAAACAATCACAGCATTCTTGCCAATGGGTAGAACATCGTGATGAAATCCATGATATGTCAGGTATAAATAATTAGTCTTTGCCGGCACTTCCCCCGCTAGCGTATCAATGGCAAAAACAGCTGGTAAAATATGCATCTTCTTGCGCAACTTGCGAATTTGAATTTCAGTTTTTCCACATAAATTTGCTATTTTTTTATCTGAAAATCCACTCTGTTTGAGCAGGAGCATCTTTTCTTTTTTTAAAATTTTATTTTTTTTGAATTTTATTTCGGTTTTTACAATATTTTCTATTCTATATAAAAACCATAAATCAATCCCGGATATTTTATGAATTTTCTCCAATGTTTCTCCCCTTTTTATACTTTCTGCTATTGCGAATATTCTTCTGGGTGTCGGAATGGTTAGAAATTTTTTCAGTTCTGTTTCATCTTGAAATCCATTATCGGTAATACTTTCTACTTGCCCCGACTGCATCCGTATCGCCTTCTGCAACGCCTCTTCGAAACTTCGCCCTATTGCCATCACCTCCCCAACCGACTTCATGGCGCTTCCAATTTCTTCAACTGCCCCCACAAATTTTACCAAATCCCATTTAGGAATTTTTACTACAACATAATCAAGCGCCGGCTCGAAGAAACTTTGAGTAACTTTTGTAATCTTGTTTTCTATTTCCAATAAGGTTTTGCCTAGACCCAGCTTTGCCGCCACATAAGCCAGCGGATAACCCGTCGCCTTTGAAGCGAGCGCGCTCGAACGAGAAAGTCGAGCATTAACTTCAATGACAAAAAAGTCGAGTTTGTCATTTTGGGGGTTCGGATTCAAAGCAAATTGAACATTGCATTCTCCCACTATTTTCAAACTTTCGACAATTTTAATACTCGCTTCTCGTAAACCATGATATTCCCTGTTGTTGAGTGTCTGACTCGGCGCCACCACTATCGAGTCTCCAGTATGAATGCCGAGTGGATCTAAATTTTCCATGTTGCAAACTGTAACAATGTTTCCTTCCTTGTCACGCACTACTTCATATTCAATTTCTTTAAAATGGTGTAAATACTTTTCGATTAAAACTTGCGGAGAGATCGATAAAGCGCCCTTTGCAATTTCTTCTAATTCTTTTTCATTTTTCACCACTCCGGACTTCTGTCCACCGAGCGCAAAGGCCGCTCTGATCATTAAAGGATAGCCGATATTTTCAGCAATTATCTTTGCTTCTTTTAAATTAGTAGCCGCCCCAGACACTGGCGCAGGAATATTGATGCTTTTCAAATGTTTAGCAAATTTTTCTCGATCTTCAGTCAGATTGATCGAGGACACCGGGGTGCCCAGAACTTCAATATTATATTTTTTGAAAATTCCATGTTTCTCGAGGGCAAGTCCGCAGTTTAGCGCTGTCTGCCCCCCGAAAGAAAGACAAATCCCATTTGGTTTTTCTTTTTTAATAACTTTCTCGACAAAATATTCATTAACGGGAAGAAAATAAATTTCATCTGCCAATGTTTTAGAAGTTTGAAAAGTCGCAATGTTTGGATTTATTAAAATTACTTTTATTTTTTCTTCCTTGAGAGCTTTTATCGCCTGACTGCCAGAATAATCAAATTCGCCGGCTTCACCTATTTTAAGCGCTCCGGAACCCAAAACCAATACTTTTTTAAATTTACTTTTTTTTATCATATACTTTCACTTTTTTCAAAAAATAATCAAAGATGAAATCCGTGTCAAGTGGTCCAGGTGAACTCTCTGGATGAAATTGCACAGACATAATGGGTAGAGTTTTATGAATTATCCCTTCGTTGGTATTGTCGTTAGCATTATAAAACCATTCTTTAAAATCTTTCGGAATTTTTCTAACAGCAAAACCATGATTTTGTGTTGTTAAATAACACTTTTTCGTGCTCCGTTCCACCACTGGTTGATTCTGGCTTCTGTGGCCGAATTTTAGTTTATACGTCATTCCGCCCAATGCGAGCGCAAGCAGTTGATTCCCCAGGCAAATCCCAAGCGTAGGAATTTTCTTTTCAATAATCTTTTTTATATTTCTAATCGTAATCTTCACTTTCTGTGGATCACCTGGGCCATTAGAAATAACTACTGCTGAAAATTTAAAATTTAATCTGGTTACATTTGTATTCCATGGCACCACCACCACTTTCAAGTCTCGAGCAACAAGAGAACGAATAATGTTCTGTTTTACCCCGCAGTCTATGAGAACGACGGTCTTTAAACCAGCGCCAAAGAAAGAAACTTTTTTAGTCGAAACTTCAGCTACTAAATTTCTTTTATTCGGATCTTCAAATTTAATATTCTTTCCGCTAACAATTATTTTCCCAAGCATTGCTCCTTGATCTCGGAGTTTTTGGGTTATCGCCCTAGTATCCTTTATTATTAGAGCAGGAATCCCTGAATCTTTTAACCATTGTGCCAGAGTTTTTTCTTTTTGATGATGTGAAGGCGTATCTATGTATTCACTTACAATCAATCCGGAAATTTGGATCCTGTTAGATTCCCAAAATTTTTTATTAGGGCACCCATAATTCCCCACCAGCGGATAAGTTAAAACCAGAATCTGCCCGGAAAAAGACGGATCCGTTAAAGCTTCTGGATAGCCCACCATCCCCGTTGCAAAAACAACTTCACCTGAAACAGATTGATTAGCGCCAAAACTAACACCCTCAAATTCCGTACCGTCTTTTAAAATTAATTTATCTTTTTTCATTTTATTTTTTAAGTATATTTAAATTGCCAAGCAGTCTGGGCAAAAAAATAACCCCTTGACTGGGGCTTTCGAGAAATGGAAATATTGATATTATCTGTGAAGATTAGAGGAGTGTTTGGATTTTTTGTAACATTACACATTGTGTAAGATGGTAACATGAGCTTGAAAAAGTTGCAAACTTGTATATACTACAATCATGCTTATCCCAACCGTAATAGAAAAATCGCAATTTGGAGAAAGAGCTTATGACATTTATTCACGGCTCTTGCGAGAACGCATCATCTTCCTCGGTGGTCCAATAGACGACCATACTGCCAACATTATTATTGCCCAACTTCTTTTTCTAGAATCTGAAGATTCGAAAAAAGATATTTTTCTTTATATTAATTCTCCCGGTGGATCGGTTACTTCGACCATGGCAATCGTGGACACTATGAATCATGTTCGTCCAGACATCTCCACTTTCTGTGTTGGACTCGCCGCTTCGGGCGGTGCCATTATCCTCTCTGCTGGTAAAAAGAGTAAACGTTATATCTTGCCAAACGCAGAAGTTATGATCCATCAGCCGCTGGGTGGCGTAGAAGGACAAGCCACAGACATCGCTATCACTGCCAAACACATTCTTAAAACCAGAGATAATTTAAACAAGCTTCTTGCCAAGAATACTGGTAAATCCGTCGCCCAAATAGAAAAGGATGTAGAACGAGATTTCTTTATGGACGCCGAAGAAGCCAAGAAATATGGAATTATCGATGAAATAGTTACTAAATCTAAAACCCCAGAAAAAAAGTCAAATAACTAGACAATGGTTTTATTGTTTGTTATACTAGATAAGTTGAATTTACAAATTTATTTTTCTTAATTTAAGTTGGTTTAGGGGAATATTCCATATATTATGAAGTTCATTAGCGAAA
>CAYIUH010000035.1:0-6168 GCA_964366625.1 uncultured Candidatus Saccharibacteria bacterium | reverse complement strand
GTGCTCTTCCGATCTTCAAGAGTTTTTGGGAAAATGAAAGTAACTGTTTCAGATTTTTTATTATAAGAAATTTTTCCCCACATGTCGTACATGTGGGCAGTTTCTATTTCTAATTCTTTCGAATGGAGGGTAAATGTTTTTGTTGCCTTCAAGACAGAAAGAGTGATTGTTTCAATTCCTTCAAAAGTAAAGTTGTGAAGATCAGGGTGCAACTGCAAGTCATATTCTATTGGGATTATTTTTTTTGACAACCTAACACTCTTTGTTTTCATGAGTTTCAGTATATCTTTTTTTACAAAAAATGCTAATATATAAAGGTGGGAAAAGATATTTATCAAATTAAGGTTTCGGGTTTCGAAGGACCGTTTGGTTTGCTTCTGGATTTGGTAGAAAAAAGAAAGCTCTTTATTAACGATGTTTCGCTTGCAGATGTGACGGAAGATTATTTAAAATATATGAATCAGTTGGGCGGTTTGAGTCCTAGAGAAATAGCAAGTTTTGTTTTGGTGGCTTCGACTCTCATTTTAATAAAGTCAAAATCACTTTTGCCATCCCTTGTATTGACGGATGAAGAAAAGGGGGACATCAAGAACCTTGAGGAGCGCTTGCATTTGTATGAAATTTTCACAAAACTTGGAGAAAATATTAAAAGAAATTTTGGTAAGAAAATAATTTTTGCGCCACAAGAAAGAAAAAATACAGTTCTTGTTTTTTTACCAGATAACCGAATTACAAAAGAATCCATGATGACCTTTGCTCATGAAGTCTTGGGGGCGATGCCGAAGAAAGTATTTCTACCCGAAGTTGAAGTCAAAAAGGTTATAAGCATTGAAGAAATGATCAATAAATTAACCGAAAGAATAAAAAATTCACTCAAGATGAATTTTAAAGACTTAACGGGTAAAATATTTTCTCGAGAAGAAAAGGTTGTAATGATTGTGGGATTTCTTGCCATGCTCGAACTTGTGCGCCAGGGTGTGATTGACGCTGTACAGGAAGGAGGAGATATTTTTTTAGAAAAACAAGAAAAAATTGTTGAGAATTTATAAAATTTTAAAATAAATTATGGAAATAGAAAAAAAAATAGAAGCAATACTGTTCTGGAAAGGAGAACCGGTGTCTCGCAAGAGGCTTGGAGAAATTTTGGAAGTGGGGCAAACAGAAATAAATGAGGGGATTGAAAAGTTGAAAGAGAATTTACTGGAACGAGGGATAGTGTTTTTAGAAAAAGATAATGATGTTTCTTTTGGCACTGCGCCAGAATTTTCAAAACTTATAGAAGATTTACAAAAGGAGGAGCTCAATAAGGAACTTTCGAAAGCGAGCTTAGAAACTTTATCTATTGTGCTTTACAAGAACGGAGTGAGCAGGGCAGAGGTTGATTATATTAGAGGAGTGAATTCCAGTTTTACCTTGCGTGCTCTCTCGGTGCGTGGGTTGGTGGAGAAAAACATTGATACGAAAGACAGTAGACGCTATATCTATAAGCCGAGCTTTGAGCTGATGTCTTATATGGGTATCAAGTCCATCGAAGAATTACCAGAATATAGTGAAGTAAATAAATCTATAAACATTGCGGCGGAAAATATGGAAGAGAACTAATTACAAGGTTCGACCTTGTAAAAGACCTTGTAAAAAATAAGCCTTAAAAAATAAGATAAAATGAAGTCAGAATTAAAAAATTGCCAAAACTGTAAAACAGACTTCACCATCGAACCGGATGATTTTGGATTTTATGAAAAGATTAAAGTTCCACCACCGACATGGTGTCCGGAGTGTCGAAGGATGCGTCGTTTTGCGCAAACAAACGAAACTGTTCTCTATAAACGCAAATGTGATTTAACTGGCAAGGATATTTTTAGTATGTATTCTGTCGGCGCTCCATTTCCTGTGTATGAAACAGATGCTTGGTATTCTGACCAGTGGGATCCATATGATTATGGGATGGATTTTGATGAAACTAGACCATTTTTTGAACAAGTTTTAGAACTTCAAAATAAAGTTCCAAGAATGTCATTGGTCAGGCAGGGGATGGAGGTTAATAGTCCATACACTCATCGAGTTACCAATCCCAAAAATTCATATATGACTTTCAGGGCTTCTTATCCTGAGAATTGTTTATACGTCTATAATGCCAAGTATACAAAAGATTGCGCTGACTCAGCTTGGATTTTTGATTCTGAACTCTGTTATGAATGTGTAAATGTTGAAAATTGTTACAATCTAAAATTTAGTCAAGAAAGTAAAGATTGTCGAGATTCTTCTTTCTTATATTCTTGTAGAAATTGTTCCAACTGCGCTTTTTGTGTCAATTTAGTAAACGCTGAATACTGTATTTGGAATAAAAAATACACAAAAGAAGAATATTCAGAAAAACTAAAAGAGCTTAAATTGAACACTTTCACAAATATAAAAAAGCTCGAGGAAGAATTTTTAGGATTTAAAAAAGAATTTCCTGTTAAAGCAATTGCCACAGTAAAATCCGAAAAAGTTTCCGGTAATTGGTTTTCGAACTGCAAGAATGTACATAATTCCTTTGATTGTGTGGAGGTGAAGGATGGGAGGCACTTATTTATGGTTTTTAGCGCAGAGGATTGTATGGACTATTACGAATGGGGAAATAAAGCTGAACAGATATATGAATCAACGAATTGCGGGATAAACATAGCAAGACTTTATTTCTGTAATCAATGCTGGATGGGGGCAACGGATTTATATTATTGCAACACTTGTCCTGGAGCACGGAATTGTTTTGGATGTGTGGGGCTGAAGAAAGGCGAATATTCAATTTTAAATAAGAAATATTCAAAAGCTGAATACGAAACATTGAAAGATAAAATTATTAAACAAATGAAAGAAATACCTTTTATAGACAAACGAGGCATCAAGTATTTTTTTGGAGAAAATTTCCCAGAAATGTTTTCTGATTTTGCATACAATGAAACAATAGCCAACTATCATTTCCCTCTGACTCGTGAGGAGGCGTTATTGCGTGGATATAAATGGAAAGAAAAAGAAAATAAAAATTATAAAATTACTTTAAGACTCAATGATTTACCAGAAACAATTGCCGAAGTTGATGATTCAATCATTGACGAAATTATAGAATGTGAAGACAGGGATAACCCCGAATCCGTGGGAGCTTTTAGGATTACACAAAATGAACTAAATTTTTATAAAAAGATGGATTTGCCCATACCTCGTTCTTGTTTCAATATACGCCACTTGCGTCGTATGAAAAAACGCCCGGCGTTAAAACTGATTAAAAGAAAATGTCACAAATGTGATATTGGCGTAGTAACTGTTTATGATGAAGATTGTGCTCCGATAGTGTACTGCGAAAAATGCTATCAGCAGGAAGTTTACTAAAAATAATTCTAAAATTAGAGATCACATAATAGCAACGGTCGTGGTCATTACGTTATGATGATTTTTACTCCTTTTTTATTTTAGAGGCACTCGGGGTTGATGGATAGAACATATTTATTTATAAGATCTTCGCTCTTCACATATTCGTCGCCTTGAAATCCACTGATGTCTTCTGGCTTGACGAGGGATCGATATTCTTCGGTGAAAATTTTAGAAAGGGGAGTATAAGACCAATGCCAGCGTTCCTCGCCATAACCGGTTTCTCTCATAGCATCTTTGGGAGTATAAGTTTGGCAAAAGTCAAATCGTGAAGCATTTTTTACAAGCCATGTATAAATTGCTTCTCGAATTTCTTTGTCATGAGAAGAGTTGGCAAAGAGGGGATTAATTCTGTTTATGTCAAAATCTGTGCCGAAGTGGTGTCTAGAAGTTCCAGGAGCTGATCTGAATCTTAGAATTTCTCTAAATTTTCTTAAACCATCTGGAATGTTTTGTTCGAGTTTTACTTCATCTATTTCAGGAACCAGTGCCCATTGCTCGTTCCAGATGTTTTTCTGATCTTCAAAATTTCTCACAGCGGAAGCTATTTTTAAATCAACCCCATCTTTTTTTGCGGCTTCATGCATTAGAATGAACGCATCATAGGTTTCTCTAAGTAGAAACATTTTTTCTTCACCAAAGGTATGTTCGGGCGCAATTTGTACGAAACCTTCGTAAAGGTCTGGATCAAATTTACCAGTTAAATACATTTTTCGCCCGGTTTCATACTTCTTTTGTTGTTCTAATAGCTCATATTCGGTGCTGATGTGCGAGGCGCGCAGAGCAAGCGCAAGTACAAAAATTATAAACAGAATTCGTGGTAAAACTTGTAAAATATTATCCTTATTAATCATTCAGAAACATTACCATATCAATGTATTTTTATCAAAAAAGAAGTCAGATTCACAGCACTAAAGCAAAGCTTGGTGCTGGACTTCGCTTTGTTTGGTGGTAACATATGAAATATATGGAAGATACTAGAGTTTGCAAAAATTGTAATAATTCCTTTACAATAGACGCTTCGGATTTTGGATTTTATAAAAAAATAAAAGTTCCGCCGCCAACGTTTTGTCCGGAATGTCGAAGACAGAGACGATGGGTGTGGAAAAACAATACTTCTTTATATAACAGAGCATGTGATTTATGTAAAAAGCCGGTGGTAACGATTTATTCTAAAGAGTCAAATATTATTATTTTTTGTAATAAATGCTGGTGGAGTGACAAATGGGATCCGAAAAATTATGGACAAGAATATGATTTCTCCAGATCATTTTTTGAACAGTTGAAAGAACTTTCTTTAAAAGTTCCGCACATGGCGCTCATCAATGATGATGGCATTGCGAGTGTTAATTGCAAGTACACGCAGGATTTTGCCTTTGGGAAAAATTGTTACATGGTTTTTATTGCTTGGAGAATAGAAAATGTTATGTATAGTTATTTTGTGATAGCGGGGAAAGATATGATGGACTGCATGAATATCAGATCAAAAAATGAATGGCTCTATGAGTGCATGATGTCTAAAAACTCCTATCTAGTTAAATACTCACAATTTACTCTAGCTTGTATTGATTCGCAGTTTCTTTATGATTGTCAGGAATGTTCCAATTGCTTTATGTGCGTCAATCTTAGAAATAAAAAATTTTACTTTAAAAACAAAGAATATTTAAAAGAAGAATATGAAGAAATTTTAAAAAGTTATCGACTAGACACCTTTTCGGGAGTAGAAAAGGCGCAAAAAGAATACAATGATTTTATCTTGAACTTTCCAAGACGATATGTTTTTGTAGTTCGGAGTCTAAATTGTGTTGGCGATATTATTTCTGAATCTAAAAATTTAAAACATTGTTTTGTTACCAAAAAATCAGAAAATTGCAAATATTGCGATCTGACGGAGGGATTGAAGGATTCATATGATTTATCGGGTGGTGGAGAGTTGAGTGAATCTTTTGAAGATATAACTTGCGATCAATCAAGTCGCAATTTATTTGGAATTTATTCTTGGAAAAGTCAAGATGTTTTTTATACAGAACATTGCCATTCTTCGAAATCACTCTTCGGTTGTGTGGGACTTAGAAATGCAAAATATTGTATTTTGAACAAACAATACACAAAAGAGGAATATGAAAAATTAATGTCCAAAATAATTGAACAGATGGATACCGTGCCTTATGTTGATAAAAATGGCAGGGTGTATAAATATGGAGAATTTTATCCTGCGGAGCTTTCTCCTTTTGGCTATAACGAAACAGAAGCGCAAGAACACTTGTCACTTCCCAAAGAAGAAGTTTTGAGGAGGGGATTTAACTGGCAGGATAATATTCAGAAAACGACAGGAAAAGCAACTCTAAAACTAGAAGATATCCCAGAATCAATTGATGACATAGATGAGAAAATTTTAGAAGAAGTTCTGGCTTGTATAGAATGTAAAAGAAATTATAAAATTGTACCAAATGAATTAATTTTTTATAAAAAAATGCAGATACCAATACCAAGAAGATGTTTTTATTGTAGGCATGAGAATCGACTTAAACGCAGAAATCCGTTTAAACTTTGGCACGGAAAGTGTCAATGCGAAGTACTCAATCACCACCACACTGGTAGATGTCAAATTGAATTTGAAACTTCATATGCGCCCGATCGTCCTGAGATAGTGTATTGCGAAAAATGTTATCAGCAGGAGGTGTATTAAAAAGTATTCTGGTATTCTCAAGAATTTGAGAATACAAAAATTATGGAATATAAATCACAAAATGTAGTATG
>CAYIUH010000034.1:0-6330 GCA_964366625.1 uncultured Candidatus Saccharibacteria bacterium | reverse complement strand
TTTTAAAGCAACTCAATGGAGCTTTCCTATGCGAAACAGACTTATGGCGGGAATCTCCAAAGCAACATTAATAATAGAAGCAGAAGAAAAATCCGGCACACTGATAACTGCCCGTCTAACAACAGAGTACAATCGTGATCTGCTCGTCGTTCCAGGATCTATTTTTTCTCCTAATTCCAAGGGAACAAACAAGTTACTGCGAGCTGGCGCAGTGCCCATAACTTCTGCGGAAGATGTACTTGAAGCACTTGGGTTTGAAAAGGAAAAAGATGAAGAAAAACAAGCAAAATTATTTCTAGATTTATCACCAGAAGAAAAAAGGGTTGTCGAACTACTTCGTGAGCCCATGCCCCGAGACGAATTAATTCGCACGATGAAAGTTCCCATCCCGACCGCTAATGCCATTCTTTCAGTAATGGAAATTAAAGAATTGATAAAGGAAGAATTGGGAGAAATTGGTTTAACTTAAAATAAATGGTTTGCATTTCAAAACTATTTCATGTAATACTAGACCTACATGAAATTATTAATTGTTGAGTCTCCATCAAAAGCCAAAACAATCGAGAAATATCTGGGAGGTGTTTTTACCGTGCGAGCATCGGTGGGACATATACGCGATTTACCAAAATCAAATAAAAAAGCAATAGATATTGAAGCTGGATTTGTCCCGCATTATGAAATTTCAAAAGGAAAAGAAAAAATCGTTCACGAGCTTCAACATCTAGCGGAAAAAGCAGAGAAAATATTATTAGCAACAGATCCAGATCGAGAGGGTGAAGCAATTGCTTGGCACATCGAAGAACTTTTAAATACTGATAAAAAAGTAAAAGCTCCTATTAGTAGAGTTACGTTTCATGAAATTACAAAAGAAGCAGTATCAGAAGCGTTAGAACATCCAAGGAAAATTGATACGAACTTGCGTAGGGCCCAGGAAGCTCGCAGAGTATTGGATCGTTTGGTAGGATACGATTTATCTGGATTAATTTGGAAAAAAGTTCGTTATGGTCTTTCAGCAGGACGTGTTCAGTCTCCTGCGCTACGAATTATTATGGAGAGAGAAAGAGAAATACGGGCTTTCATTCCAGAAAAATTCTGGAAAATTTCTGGTCTTTTTGAAACTCCAAGAAAAGAAAAATTATCATTAGAATGTTGCGAAGAACCACGGGAAGAAAAATTAGTTATTAAAATATTAGAGGTTGGTAAAAGTGGAGTATGGAACATTGACAGTGTAAAGGAATCAGAACAAAAAAAAGTTCCTCGCGCGCCATTTACTACTTCAACTCTCCAGCAGACTGCCAGTTCTCGCCTGGGATACTCACCTTCTCGAACCATGCAGATTGCACAGAAACTCTACGAAGCTGGACATATTACCTATATGAGAACAGATAGTACCAACCTAGGAGTATCTGCGCAAAATCAGATTCTTTCTCACATTAAAAAAGAATATGGCGACCAGTATGTACAGTCAAGAATTTATAAAACAAAATCAAAAAATGCCCAAGAAGCTCATGAAGCTATCCGTCCAACACATGTAGAAAAATTACACACTGGAAGCGATGAACAAGATAGACTCTATAGACTGATTTGGGAGAGAGCTGTTTCGTCTCAAATGTCCGATGCAAAATTATTAAAGACAAAAATTACTGCCGTGATCAAAAATCATGCTGATCTACCTGCATTCAATGCCACTGGTTCTCGTTTACTTTTCCCAGGATGGCTAGCTGTCGATGCTTTGGCTCGAGGTGAAGATGTGGAACTGCCTCATTGTAAAGAGGGTGAAGAATTAAAATTACTTGAATTAACAAGTGAAGAAAAATTTACTGAACCACCAGGAAGGTACAGCGAAGCGGGACTTATTAAAGAATTAGAAAGTCGAGGAATTGGCCGGCCTTCTACCTATGCTTCTATTATGAGAACGATTGAGGAACGTGATTATGTAAAAAAAGAAGGAAAAACTTTGTTCCCCACAGACACTGGCGAAGTGGTGTCGGATTTTTTAGAAAAACATTTTGCTAATTATATTTCTGATACATTTACCGCAGAAATGGAAGATGAGCTTGATGAAATTTCTCGGGGCGAACGTGAATATGAAAAAACTCTTAGAGATTTCTATAAACCATTTCTGAAGGATGTTAAATCAAAGGAAAAATTAGAGAAAGCAACCAATATTGGAGATGCCCCAGAAGGGACGAAGTGTCCAAAGTGTGGAGAAAAAATGATTATAAAACTTTCTCGTGGGGGGAAATTTTATTCTTGTTTAAAATATCCAGAATGTAGTGGAGCCCTGATGTTAGATGGTACAGAATTAAAAGGTCCGGAAGAAACTGGAGAAGAATGTCCGGAATGCGGAGACTCGTCTCTCTATGGTCAGAAGAAAAAGAAAGCGACAAAAGGAGGTAGATTGGTCGTGCGTCAAAGGAAAGATGGAGATGGAAGTTTTATTTCTTGTTCCCGTTATCCAAAATGTAAATTTATTAAAAAAGATGAAGCTGAAGAAGCAAAGAAACGCACAGGAGTCACCTGCCCTATTTGTAAGGTAGGAGATATGAGTGAACGCAGGGGGAGATTTGGAATTTTTTATTCCTGTTCAAATTATCCTGACTGTAAATTTGCCATAAAAGCAAAACCAACTGGAAAAATTTGCAATGAATGCGAAAGTTTGATGATGGAAGGAACAAAGACAATTCCTGAACGTTGCAGTAATAAATCTTGCCTGAATTTCCGCCCAGACAAAATAAAAAAAATCGAAGACTAAATATAAAACCTCAAAAGAATAACCTTTTTTTAGGATGTTTTTTTTGCTTATAATTTCCGCATATGCTAGAATTACAAGCATTATAATAATCAAAAAATTAAAGTTAAATAAATTTCACAAAATGGTTAATCAAGAAAAAGAAAAGTATTCTGAAAGATTGAAAAATTATTTAAATTCTAATACTCCTGGGGCAAAAATTACTACCATTGCTTTATGTATACTGGCCGTAGCATCAACCCCGATACTTATTATTGGGGCTGGCGCCATAGGAAATGCTATTCAAGTATTTAGAATGTTTGACAGTTCAAAAAAATATTCTAAAAGACAAATTCAAAATACATTTTCAAGTTTGAAAGAACAAAAATTAATTGAGTACATATGTGAAAAAAATAGAAAAACAGTAATTAAAATTACTAAAAAAGGAAAGTCTCGACTAAGGGCATTCGATATTGAACTAATGGAAATCAAAACACCAAAAAATTGGGATAAAAAGTGGAGACTGGTAATGTTTGATATTCCTGTAAGATTCTCGAAGGGTAGAGAGGCATTAAGATATCATTTAAAGAATTTAAACTTTATCCAATTTCAGAAATCAGCATGGATATTCCCCCACCCCTGTGAGGATGAAATTATTTTTATTGCCGATTTCTTTGGAGTAGGAAAATTTGTAGAAATTTTAACAGTAGAAAATATCTCTAAGGATGAAAAGTTTAGAAAATATTTCCATTTATAATGTTACCTCCTTACTTTTATATGATGTTTTAATTTGCTGATAATTCTTGCATATGCGGAAATTATCAGCAAAATGCGTATTAAGAAAATAATAATTAGGGTGGGTGGAAAAAGTGGAAACCGGTAGCGTGCCTTGTGTGACAATGCTACCGGCTGTAAATGCATACACCTTCCTTTAAAGGGTATATATATATATCAATTTTTAGTCAAGCACTTTTTTATATTTTTTGCTATAATCCTATACATGCCGGATGTTAAAGAACTCCTAAATTTAATGGATAAAACAACCAAGAAAGACGAAGAGCTCGTAAAAAAAGCCTACGAATTTAGTGAAATTGCGCATGCGGGCCAGAAAAGACTAAGCAATGAACCATATTTTATTCATGTATTTGAAACTGCAAAAATTCTAGCGACGTTCTCGATGGATGCGCAGATTGTTGCTGTTGGACTCCTGCATGATGTCCTCGAAGATACAAAAATTCCTGAGAAAGAAATGGAAGAAAAAATAGAAGATCAGTTTGGCTCTAATATATTTTTTTTAATTAAGGGTGTTACGAAACTGGGAACCTTAAAATATCATGGACACGAAAGACATGTAGAGAGTTTGAGAAAATTTTTCGTTGCAATGGCCAAGGACTTAAGGGTTGTTATTATTAAATTCGCCGACCGGCTACACAACTTACGAACTTTAAAATATGTTCGAGAGGATAAAAGAAAAAGAATCGCCATGGAATCCATTGAAGTCTATGCCCCGCTAGCCAACAGACTTGGGATGGGAAAGTTAAAGGGAGAAATTGAGGATGCCGCATTTCCTTTTATCTATCCTAAAGAATACACACAAATAGAAGAAATAATAAGAGAAAAAACCGATTCTTACAGAAAAAACTTGGAAGAGGTGCAAAAAGAACTTGGAAAAGAATTAAAGAAAAATAAAATAAAAATTTTTAAAATCGATTCTCGAGTAAAACACAAGTATAGTCTATGGAAAAAGCTTACAAAACGAGAAATGGATATTGAAAAAATATATGACATTATTGCGCTTCGAGTTATAGTAAAAAGTGTAGAAGATTGTTATAAAGTACTCGGTATTGTGCACTCGATCTGGAACCCGTTGCCTGGTAGAATCAAGGACTACATTGCAGTTCCAAAACCAAATGGTTACCGCTCTATCCACACTACGATCTTCACTGGAACGGGAGGGATTGTGGAAATTCAGATACGAACAGAAGAAATGCACAGAGAAGCAGAGTACGGAATTGCTTCTCACTTTGCTTACAAAGAAAGTAATGGTGGGAAAGTAATCGATAGCAAATCAAAATTAAAGTGGATTGATGAATTACACGACCTACATCATACAAGTGTTGAATCCAAGCAATTTATCGAACACCTGAAAACCGATTTTTTTAACGATCGTATTTTTATTTTTACCCCAAAGGGAGACGTTATCGATTTACCTGAGGGCTCATGTCCAATAGACTTTGCTTATTCTATTCATTCGGACATTGGATTTCATACCTCTGGAGCAAAAATAAATAGTAAATTTACCCAGATTAATTCTATTTTAAAAAATGGAGATATTGTAGAAATAATTAAACAAAAGGATTCCCATCCTTCGAGTAAATGGTTAGAATATGTTAAAACAACCATAGCAAAAAAGCATATTAAATCTTACCTCGAAAAGAACAGTTTGCTTTCCAGACTTAAATCTTTCGGAAAATCTTAAACGCTAAAATTAGAAATATTGTATAATTCTGCTTCATCTTCTTCTTTTTCATCTTTACTCCTGTCATCAAGCGCTAGAGATTCAGTTTGCTCTGTTCCCTCTTTTTCTTCTTCACTGACTGGATTTTTTGTAATATGATTTTCTAACATTTCTACCGGGCTTTTTAATTTTTCTCCTTTTTGTATTAAATCCAGAATTTTTCTTAAATCTTCCTTAGAAAAATAATCAATTTTAATTTGTCCTCCTAACTCCTTTTTTTCAATATAAACCCTGGTTCCTAATTTTTCTTGAAATTCTTCTTCTAACTGGGTTATTTCTGGATCGGGCATGAATTCCTTTTTACGCACACGATCATATGCTATCTTTCTTGCTAATTTTTCGGCTTCACGAACAGTGATTCTTTTATAAACAATTTCTTTATAAAGCACTAGTTGCTCCTCCGGATGATTCGCTAACATTAGAAGTGGTCGGGTATGTCCGTCAGTGATTCTCCCCTCTGACAAACCGTGGATTATTTCTTCTGGTAGAGTTAGAATGCGTAATGAGTTCGAAACATATTCCCTACTTTTGCCCATTTTCTTGGCCACCTCGGCATGGGTAAATTTAAATTCGTTTACCAATCGAGAAAAAGCGCGAGCGCGATCTACAACATTCAGATCCTCTCTTTGAAGATTTTCAATAATAGCAAGTTCTAGCTTTGTCATTGCTGTGTCCCCAGTTCTGATAATTACTGGCACTTGAGAAATCTGAGCTAGCGTAGCCGCCCTGAGTCTACGTTCTCCGGCGATTAATTCATATTCAGTTACAATTCCACCGCCTTCTTTGTCAACTTCAATACGAGAAACAGTTAGTGGCTGAAGCACTCCGTATTGCTTGATCGAATCAGCTAAGTCTTTCAAACGGGCTTCGTCGAAATCCCGCCTCGGCTGATAAGGGTTGGGTTTTATTTTATCTGTATCAACCAAGAAAATTGAATTGGAAAAAGTATTAGACATATGTTTCATTCTAGCATAAAAAAATAATTTTCAATATTGATTTTAATGCGCTTTATGTGTAAAATGTGTGAATTGGGAATCGCCCCCTATTGCCTGCTCGCATAAAGCTCGCATCGGCAATTCCT
>CAYIUH010000033.1:0-6387 GCA_964366625.1 uncultured Candidatus Saccharibacteria bacterium | reverse complement strand
GGTTGTTTTGAGTTGGTGTTTGAAAATTGATAAGTTGGAGTTTCGTAATTCAGAGCATAAAGACCATTTTTAACAAACTCAAAGTGTATTCCCTGATCTTCCTTTTTACTTGCATTAGGAAATGTAATCAGTTCGTTTTTATAAATAAAATGATTCGAAAATGCGATTAAATCCTCCGATGCACTTCTGTAATGATATTTTAACTTTTCTTCCGCACCATTAAGTAAACTTATTGATCTCTGGAGAATACTTTCAAAACCTGTTTCTTCAGACACCTCCTCATCTTCTTCCTCGTCGTCTAAAGAGAACCCAAAGAATGGAGTAGGGGGGAGTTGATGTTCGTCTCCAATGGCTACCACCTGCTTGGCTCTAGAAATTGCCCCTAGAGAATTTTCGATTCTCATTTGAGACGCTTCATCGAATATAACAACGTCAAAACTTACCTTTCCATATTCAAGATAGGAACTTAATGCCAAAGGGCTGACCATCCAACAAGGCTTTATAGCTTGTAAATGACCGGCGTGTTCCTTTACAAGAGTTCTTATAGGTATATGCCGTCTTTTCTTCTCTGCCTCTCTTTTAAGCACCTTCTCCGCATCCCCTCCATAGTTTTTTGACGATTCTAATTTGACCAAAGATTTACGAAGTATTCTTTTTCTATTTATTTCAAGTGACTCTACCTCTAGTTTTTTAAACTCTTCTATAATTTTTTGATATTTTTGTTTACTAAAGTCTCTGATAATTGGTTTTGTTTTATTATAATCTTCTAACCACTTATTCAGGAGTACCCAATTATAAACTTCGTCAACTTCATATTTACCGTCCTTAATTTTCTGAGTAAGTTCCAAAATAAACCAACCTAGTCCAAGCTCTTCGATTAAATGACGCTGCTTTTGATACTCAATCCACAACTTTAATCCCTCTTGATCTTTAATTAAGGAACTCAATAAATTCTTAATGTACCCAAAAGAATAGTTAAGATAAATTTTTCCCAAATCCTCGTTTTCAAATAAAGTTGTAAGTTCAGATAAAAGATTTCTAAGCTTAATATTCCAACCATCCACACTATCCTTTTCTTTTCTTATACGACTAATCGCATTTTCTAAATAATCAAAACTCGTTTCAGAAATATCTTCTGATATTTTTAGAAGGGCATTTGTAAGTTCAAGCACCTTTGGCAAAAATTCAACATCTACAAGGATGGTTTTAATATCTGATCGAATATTCTCCAAGGGATCTAATTTTTGAATCTCAGAAATAATTTCCTTGAGTTTATTAAGTGTAATAACATCTTCTTGTACATTTTGAACTAAAGTTTCTTTATGATAATGCTTTAATTTCTCTACTTTTTCTGCTAGTGCTTTTGTTAATGCAACTTCGTCAGATAATGTCTTAAATGTATCTTCGAGGTTGGAGACCTTTTGATCTGAGACATCAAAATTAAGAACTGGTTGTACTTTTTTATATTCCGATATAAGTTTTATAATTGCTTGTGCTTTAGGATTTAAAATGGCACATTTTTTCTCATCTAAAATAACTTTTTGAATATAAGGCTCAATAAACTCTAAAGAATTTGCGGTTAAATACGAAATTATAGACTCTATTTTTTGAGTAAAATACTGAAGTGGTAATTTTCTAGCTTCAGAACTCAACTTAAAATTTTTCTCAACTTTTTGCCACTCATCATCAAGTTTCGTCCTTAATTTTAAACGTGTAGCTACCGCAAAACATACGCTTTTTACTTCAGAGTACGATTCTGGTTTTATTAAACCACACCAGGAAATAATATTTGTTTTTTCTTTTCGATAGTTCGTTGAAAATATTCTAAAAAATGTTTTATATTTCTTTACAAAAGTATTCTCCAACCCCAATACTTCTTCCTTAGAAATGAGGCTAGTGTTTACTCCGTGTTTGTCTAAAGTTTCTTGGCAACCCTGAAGCTGACTCTGTAGGCCTTGAAACTGCTTTAACTGATTTAATAAGTCATATAAATCGGTTTTTGATTTAGACACAATCGGTGCTAGCTGTGGGTCAATTCCAAACAAAAATGCGATTGATTCGAAATCCTTAACTGATAAATCTACAATGCTATTGGGAATTCCATTCGAGAGTTTCTTAGTGGAATCTACTAACCACGCGAGAGTTTTAGTAAACTGATTAGAATAAATTGATTCAAGCAAAGTTTTTTCATTTATAAATGAAATCTTTAGTTCTTTAACCATTTCCCAATGATCGGCAAATTCAAATTCGTTATTTTTGTTAGTTATCTGATATCTTAATGAAATTTCTGAGATCAGTTGAATCTTCTTTGTTACTTTTTCCAAACATTCATGTCTAACTTGCTTTAAGTTTAAAAATCTTGCGTCAAATAAATTCAGAAAATTAGCATCAATTACTTTCTGAGAAAAATTCAAGGCTTTTTCTAAAGAAAGGTATTCGACCTTGTCCTTATTGTAAGAACTTGCGACTAAATGTTCTTTCAACTCTTTTAACACATCTG
The DNA here is from genome assembly GCA_964366625.1 of uncultured Candidatus Saccharibacteria bacterium. Taxonomy (GTDB): domain Bacteria; phylum Patescibacteriota; class Minisyncoccia; order Phycocordibacterales; family UBA9973; genus UBA9973. The sequence goes on along the minus strand of CAYIUH010000033.1, from coordinate 3,887 downwards.
TCGTTCTTGCTACAAAATCCGTGCTGAAGTGTCTCTTTTTTAAACCATTCCAACAACTACTCCCTTCGTCTAATAGAGAAATAAAAGGGTTCAACTCTTTGAGCGCTTGCTTGTGGTTAACTATATCCTTCACTGATAATTTAAGAGGGGATTCTTTGGTCTTCCAAGAAATAGAAAGCTCCTTTGACTTTTCTGATATATCCCCTAATTGGCCGAATATCCAATAAAGATTTTTACCCAATGGTTCTATATTTTTTATTATTTCTTCTGCATATTGCTTTAAGAAATCAATTCTTTTCTGTCTTTCTGTGATTATCTCGCTCAAATCAGAATTTCTATCCTCTCTAATTTCTCGAATTAAAGAACCTCGTGAACTGATAATATCTGCAGCAAACTTCTTTTTATCAGATGCATATCGAAAAAGGGGGAGACAGAGATCTGCGACACTCGCTTTGTCTTTAACGGCAAGTCTTTTATAAACAACATCAAGAGCAACCTGCTTCTCGCAGACAAAGAGCACGGTTTTATCCCTCGCTAAGAGGTTAGAAATTACATTAGCAATAGTTTGGCTTTTTCCAGTTCCTGGAGGACCATGAATCACCATGTGTTCACCCGACACGATTTTCTTTATAGCAATAATTTGACTGCTGTCAGCATCAAGTATTGTAAAATCATCTTGAATATTTAAAAAGTCGTCCGAATTATAGTCTTCGTCTACTTTTATACTCTCACTTGATTTTGCATCAAACGAATCACCGCTACACACACCATATACGAATGGGTGTTGAATTATTTTCTCTTCGTTTTTATGTAGATCTTCAAAAATTTGCTGTCCATGAAATGAAAATTGACCAATATATACTCTTTCTGAAGTCTCAATTGTGATTCCCTTGTCTTTAAAGATTTTCTTTAGATCGGAAAAGATGTTTCTTATTTCAAAATAGGAAATCTCCAATAAATCCTTGGGTAATGTCGGGGTTCTTAGTCCTAGTGTCTGTTTTATAAAGGAAAGCAATACAGGGTTTACTCGAACTGGATATTGATCTATGTTTATACTCAAATTTGTTGCCTTATAAGGTTCTTTGGTATTTTCAAGCTCTATCGGAATCAAGAGTAATGGGGCACTGTAGTCTTGTATCTTTGTTGCATCAGTAGAACCTCTACCAATGGTTTGCTCCTTCCACTTCACCTCTCCAATAACGAGGAATAAAGTATTTAAACCATGCTCATCAAAGTTTTTCTTTGCCTGCAATCTTAATTTATCTAAAGTTGAAATTAATTTCTTGCCGATTGTTGTAGTTCTTGGATCAAAAATTTCTTCCAATTCTTCTTCTCGAAGAAGTTTCTCTTGTTTTTTCTCACTTTCCAGAATCTTTTTGTGAGGAAAAGTAACAGCAAGTTCTTCGATTTTTCCAAAATATTCTTCGCACTCTTCCAGCTTTAAGGTAAATTCAATTTTAGTCGCCCTGGCTGGGTATTTAAGCAAACGATTTCTACGAGAAAAATCTATCGCTTGCTGTTGATATTTACGAAAAACATCCTTAGCCTTTTGGCTTATAGATATACTGTGAGAAGCTACATCCAACCTTTCTGCCTTCTCTAATTCAATTTCCTTTTCGAGCGTTGTTTTTTTCATAGACTCCTTTTTACATTCATAGCAAGTTGTTCCACTTTTGACTTTGTGCTTTTTGCAAACAGCACACAAGGGTTTATTCGCCCAATAATCTTTTGCATCAAATTTTTTTGTTCGATAAGCCATATCATTTTTTGATCACCTTATAGTCTTCCCCTTTGCCGTTGTTTACTACAACTTTTTCTCCTTTTTTATCTTGTTTGCTTTTTTAAATAACATTTTTAATTCATCTGCATCTAAACTCTTCCCTTTTTCTTCTGCCACTTTCATCCCCCGGCAAATTGCACAATCGTCAAAGTAAAACTCACTATCGCTGAACGTATTTACCACTTTATTTTTTGTCTTTTTCACCATGATTTTTGTTTAACATTTTTAAAAGAGGTTCCTCCCAGCCAAAACAAGTTTCCCTGTTTTCTAAAGTATGAAATTCTTTTTTACAATCAGGTTCAAGCTTAACATACTCGCAAAGCATATTAACCGCTCGTTCAATAAATCCGCCTACCGTGCCATCTGAATCATCAACCCCTCCCTGACAAAGTCTTTCGTCAAGTCGCAAAAGCATATCCACTAATAATTTTGCAGTTTGCTGGCTAACTGGCAGTTTTGAAGCTATGGCGGACAAGCGGTTACAGCCTTCTTGTAATGAATATTGATAAGCGAACCAAATTTTAGAAGGCCCGTTATAGGGCTTTATATACCTCATTGCACCATTAATTGATTTTTTAAAATTAGAAAGTTCTGTTTTTGAAAGCTCGCCTAGATTGCCACTGCAACGTAACTCGCCTACATCCTTTTTGTCTTCATCGCGCAACGGTTTCCCTTCAGCAACCGCTCTTATTGCTAAGGCGACCATGTGTTTGCAAAGCGTGTCGTTCTGCCCAAGGTAACAATCGCAATTCCCTTCGTCATAATGTCTGGCCGAAACAATCACCCGGTATGGCTGGCTTCCCAAAACAGTAGCATAAAATCCATCTTCCATATCTTTGAATTGCGTTACTTTTCCTCCCTCATATAGTGAAACTGCTTTTTCAAATGTTGGTCTATCCGTGGCAAATTTTATTTTATCAATATCATACTTTGGAATCATGATTTAGTCCTTGAGTTTTGAATTATTTATTTTTTTGTACCGAGTAGCAGAACCTTGGCCTAATTTTTCAATTAGTTTATGTTCCAATAATCGTGCCACCGATTTTTTATGGTTGGCAAAGGCATATCAATTTTATTTTTGATTTTCGAAACTGATAATTCATTGTTTTTAATAAACAAATCATAAATATCCCTTTGTATTTGGGAAAGTAAACTTTCCGTATTATTGCCATCCAAAAGATCTAGTGATTTTTTGGTTTGGATAAAAATGCAATCCAGAAAAAATATTAACCACGGTTCAATATTTTCCTTTTCCGTTTTGTGATTTTTTTGTGTTTTTCTCAATTGTAAGTAATATTCAGATAATCTTTCTTCAATAATTTCTTCCAGCGAAACATAGGGTACATATGCGTACCCGTTTTGAAGCATCATCAAATTGGTAAGTGCGCGAGAAAGTCTGCCATTCCCATCTTGAAATGGATGGATTGCCAAAAATTCAAAAATAACATTGGCAATCACAACTAAAGAATGAACATCTTTTTTTTCTTGCCGTTCTTTAAACCACTCCAAAACATCATCCATTTCTTTTTTTACAAGCCATGGCTCGGTTGGATTAAAAAGTATTGTTTTAACCTTGCCCTTTTCTAAAATGGCCACCTTGTTATCTTTGGTTTTATATTTTCCGCGGTGCAGTTCATCTTTTTTAGAAAATGCCAGCATAATGCTATGCAACTGCAAAATCATTCCTTCGGTTATTTTCAAAGAATTATAATTATCAAATATCCTGCCAAGTAAATCAGCATAACCGGCGACCTCTTGTTCATCTCTATTTTTTGGAGTCAGCTGATTAATTCCACGTAAAAAACGCTCCACCTCTTGATCAGTTATCGTTGCTCCTTCAATACGAGTAGATGAACCCGTAGAAGTAATAATCACCGAACGCTTTAACTGCCCCAAAATTTTGGGATTTAACGCCAAAGACCCAATCCATTTTCCCTTCATTTCATCAATCTGCGCTATCTTAAGAAGAATTTCGTTAGAAAGGATTATTCTTTTATTTAATCTATCTTCTTTCATGTATTTTTACCCATTTATTGAATAACATCAGATATATCTGATTATATCCGATAACATCCGTAAAGTCAACACGCTGATGTGAGAAAAGGTG
>CAYIUH010000032.1:0-6667 GCA_964366625.1 uncultured Candidatus Saccharibacteria bacterium | reverse complement strand
TTGCTCCTTACAGTTCTGGCATACTACATTTTGTGATTTATATTCCATAATTTTTCTATTCTCAAATTCTTGAGAATACCAGAATACTTTTTAATACACTTCCTGCTGATAGCATTTCTCGCAATACACTATCTCCGGTCGGTCGGGGGCATAGCTGGTAGTAATATCTGCTTGGCATTTGACACAATTACGATTCCAGAATTTATATGGTCCCCGACGAATGATACGATTAACGAACCGACAGTTCCAGCACTCTCTCGGTATTGGAATTAACATTTTTTTATAAAATTCAAATTCACGTTTTATTAAACGATAATTTCTTGAACACATTTTACAAGTCAACACTTCATTTAAAATACTTTCTTCAACATCTTTTATATTATCTGGAATTTTATCCAGCGAGAGAGTTTCCTTTCCTTCGGTTTTTTGAATTTTGTCTTCCCATCTAAATCCTTCAAGTAGCGCCTGCTCTTTCGTCATCGGCATATTGTCCTGTCCTATGGTTTCATTGTAAGAGAAAAAAGCCAAATCAGTGGGAAAAAAGTCCCCGTAAACACCTTTTTCTCTTAACTCTTCTACTATTTTATTTTTTATTTTATAATATTCGTCTTTTTCATAGCGTTTGTTTAAAATTACAAAATTTCCATTTTTTATCCCATCACAACCAAAACAATTTGCACTTTGACGAATTGCAAAAGAATATTCGATGTCCTGGGAGCTCTCCACCCACCAGGAAGAAATGACTCTAGTAGAACCAGCTCCCACGCCAACTCCGTTGTAGAGCAGTTCAGAGTTACGACAATGTCCGATCATGTCAGCACAATCTTTGGCAAGCTTAACAGAAAAAACATTATGCATATCTTCACAGAAAGAAACCTCAAAGCAATTATGGCAATTTTTTGATTCAAATAAATAATCTCCCGTACAATTTGTGGTTTTTAAATTATTATTACTGCGATGCGGAAATTTTAAAGAAAATTCTGAAAACTTTTTTTTCATTTCTTCTATCTTTAAATAACTTCCAGAAATTTCTCCCACCCGAGCTAGCCACTCTTCTCTGGAAAGAGGTTCATTAAAAAAATGATAGGATTTATGGCGAAGATTCACACAACCGAAACAATTCTGACAATTAGAACAATTTAAAACGAATTGTGAGTCAATGGAATCAGTAACATTTTGCCCCCAGATAATGCCATTGCTTTTATGCACATTAATCCCTTCATAAATATTTTCAATACTATCACCATAATAAAAATCAAAAACATCTCTCGCCTTGATAATGCCACGAGAGTAAGCGCAATTTTCATTGCCCGGACCAGAATTAAAAATAAGATACCCATCCTTATTTCCTCCGGCAAAATTTGCATATTCACTATTAATATTTGGACCCATTTGCACACTACTGTAAGTGGCAGATTTGGGAACTTTTTCCGTAAGCTCTTTTAATTGGTCAAAAAATGGTCTGGAAAAATCGAAATCTAAAGCAAAAAAATACGGATCCCATTTATCAGAAAGAAAGCAATCATTACAGTAAACAACATACGGAGAATCGGGGTGATACATGGTAATGATTGAACGACCACATAGACGACACATCTGGTTGTAGAGAGTTCTTTCGTTTCTAAAAACTGCCCGCATTTTAAAACGACAATCTGGGCAAATTTTCGGCGCCGGAACTTTCATCTTTTCATAAAAAGAAAAGTCGTCTGGCTCAATGGTAAATTGCTCCTTACAGTTCTGGCATACTACATTTTGTGATTTATATTCCATAAATTTATAAATTTATAAGAAAAAGGTTCAGAATATCTTTCTAAGATTCTTCTTTCAAATTGATCTAAATTATCGTAAGCGATAATAAAATTTTTTATTACATTCCATTCCTCTCGGCCAGCGGCAGGAACTTCTTTAAAGCTCAAAATAGTATCAACAATCCCCAAGGCTCGATTTTGAGAATTTTTCGCCGCTTCAATTTTACCAGAATCATAAAAAGAAAAGAGTCTCCCGATTTCCGGATATAGATTTGCCATATAAAAAAGTGCATTTTTTTCTATCATTTTAAATCAATAAATTTGCAAACAATTTCTTTGGCTTTTTTCATTATTTCTTCATTATTTATACTTCTGGAATGATTACCAAAATTAGGTTTAATATTCACCATAGAATCAAACTCCAGAACTCCATCTCCGTTTTCTTCAAAACGAATATTGAAACCCCAAATGTCTTCGAATTTTGAACCCGTCTTTGTCAACAATTCAGAATCTTCAATATGATAATCTCCACCCAAAGCCACTCTGCCCATCTCTACATCTACCGCCCCTTTAATCATTGTTCCATACCAAAAGTCCGCTAATTTTTTGACTTCTTCTATGCTAGTTTTACGATCTAAAATTTTTATTTTTGTATCCATTTAAAATATATACTACCCTTCTAAAATTTTACGCAAAATATCTTCTGGGATTTCTTTTATATTCCCCTTAGTTAGTGGCGGTTCTTCCCCTCCTTTTTGAGGAGGGGTGTCTTTATCTGGGGTGGTAATTTCTTCCTTTTCGTCTTTTTTATCTTCCTTCGCCTTGCCATGGCCTTGAGCAACGGCAGGTTTTCTAATTTCGGGAATTTTTTGAGAAATTAAATCTTTTAATTTATTCATTTCTGTCGGGCTGGCGGCTTTATTTTTGAGAATTGATACATTTTCTTTTATTTTATCTTTGAGCGTGCTTAAAGAAACTGGCTCGGGGGCCTTAACAAGACTGACTTTGAGCTGATCTTGCTCTGGCATAGTGTTGCCCGCTTGACTGGACAGGGTCTTATTCAGAACTTCTTTTAACGCAAAATTTTCTTTTGGAGATTCCTTCTGTGTCTTGCCGTCTTTAACTGATAGAGTAAGGACTTTTTTAATAGCTCCCATTATTCCGGATGAGGTTGATTTTTGAGACGGATGGTCGGTGTGAGTGTGGGTAACTTCTCGTTCTCTATATCTATCTTCTTCTTCGTTTTTTTCTCCATTCTGAGGTGAAAATTCTATACCCAAATCCGCTAACGGTTTGTGAAATTTAGCTTCATTATATTTGATCTGATTTTCAGACCCTTTCTCTACTTTTACTTCACCAGATTTTATTCTGGCGATACAATCTTTGCAATACGCAGGTCTGCCCTTCTCCGGTTTAAATGGTACAGTTTTTTCTTTTCCACAAAGCGAACAAATGATTGGAAATTTTCCTAGAACACCGCCACTCCCCGCATTGCTACTGTCATCCCCCAAAGACATCCCACTCCAGTTATTTATCTCTCTCTCTACCACTGCTTTCGAGCGACAATATAAATCCCGAGATGATCTGATAACTTCTGCTTCAACTTCCTTATCCCCCGACTTCACCATGGGAGGCAGGGTCTTGGCCGAAAAGGGACGGGACGTTACACCATCGATCATTAACTTTAAATAAATTTTATAGTTTGGTAAATTTACTAAATCCTGCGGAGTAAATTCAGGGTCGAATTCTTTTTCTAGAAAATCTGCATCATCAGCCCCCACCCGAAAGACAATCATTGTTCCAACGTTGCCAAAGACAGCATCTCGCACGGCGGAACTTTTATCCGAGATAAGTTGGGCGGTGTATTGATGCGCCACCGTTAGGTTCAGACGATACTTGCGAGCCTCTGAAAGAATACCAGCGAAGGCGTCCGTCACAAAGTTCTGAAATTCGTCCACATAAAGATAGAAGTCCTTCCTGGTTTCTTCTGGAATACGCACCCTCTCCATGGCGGCAAGCTGAATCTTGGTAATGATCATTCCGCCGAGCAAGGCAGAATTGTCCTCTCCAATGCGCCCTTTCGAAACATTCACCAAGAAAATCTTCCCCTCATTCATCATGTCGAAAATATTTATCGTGCTTTTACTTTGACCGACGACGTTACGAATGATGGAGGTAGAGAGAAATTGTCCGACTTTGTTCTGGATCGGAGCAATAGCTTCATTTCTAAATTTATCTTGCCAAGCTTCATATTCGTGCACCCAGAATGCCTTAATCACCGGATCTTTTAAATTTGTAATTATTTTCTGACGATAATCCTTGTCCACCAACATGCGAGGAATCCCGAGGAGCGTTGTACCCGGAGTATCGAGTAGCGCTAAAATACAATTATTTAAAATGTATTCCATTCGGGCGCTCCAGGCATTCGCCCAAATTTTAGTAAAAATTCCCATCAATCCGGAAGCCACCAAATGTTTGTACTGCGGATCAATTAATTCTAAAACATTAAAACCAATGTGATAGTCAGCATCGGCGGGATTAAAATAAATTACATCCTTCATGCGGTGTGGCGGAATGGCAGACAAAACTCCTTCTACATTTTCTCCATGCGGATCAACCATACACACGCCCTCGCCATTTTGAATATTCTGGATAATCATGTTGAACATCAACGCTGATTTACCAGTACCCGACTTTCCGAGTAAATAGACATGCTGACGTCTATCCTTGCGTCTGATGCCAAAGAGAGTGTTCTTGTCCCGATAGGTTGTAATACCTAAATATGTAAGGTCTTTGTTGTGGGGTATGTCAGGGAAATCTGCCATCTTGCAATTATACCCTTTTTCTGTCATTTTTCAGCATTTTTTTACCCTTGACTTTTTACTAAATTAGGTGTATAATATAAAAGATGCGAACTTTTTTCACACCTTTTTTCGTAAACTTTACTTAACTAAAGTAACTTTTTTTATTTAACCAGCAATTTCAAACCAAGACCGTTTGTTACTTTTTGAAGAAAAGAAAGAGTTGGGTTTATTTTCCCAGTTTCAAAGCGTGCAAGAGCGGATTGAGTAATGCCAATTTTTTCAGCAAACTCTCTTTGATTCATACCATTCTTAGAACGAGAAATTGCGAGCTTTTTAATGATCTCTAGCTCTGGTTGTAATTTCATATAAGCTTTCCTGACGCCAGCCCTTTTGAAAGCTTCTTTTTTAAATTGTGCTAATGTTTTCATGCTACAGCATGATAGCATATATGCTATCTTAATGTAAATGCTTCAATAGCTCGTCTAAAAGTTCTAAGTCACCAAGTATTTTAGCCACGGTTTCATCATCAAAAGACAATAAGAATTTTAATGGAAAGCTAGCATCCGCCCCACAAGATGGAAGCGGTTGCTTTTGAAAAAAGGAGGAAGTGTGCCTTCACTCACAATAGTAGTTTTGCACTGCTTAGAGACAGAAGAAGCTCTTCAGCGAATCCAGGGGCTCCTCGGAAGGGTTAAGAATCAGTTCGCTGACGAGATCAGCAACCTGCAAGAAAGGTTGTTTTCTAATTCCTATTTTATTTTTTCTCTTCGCCCTCTTCCCTCTCTTTTTTTTCTTTAAATTCTGCATCTTTGACTTCGGCAGGCTGTTCTTCGGGAGTACCACCTGCGGGAGAAGTACCACCTGCCTTCTGCATTGCTTCCCCAATTTTTGACATTTCTTGCGAGAGTTCTTCGGTCGCCTTTTTGATTGCCTCACCGTCAGTACCATCTTTCACTCCCTTGAGCGTAGAAATTTTTGCTTCCACACCGCTCTTTAAATCTGCTGGGACTTTATCCCCAGCATCTTTGAGGGCTTTCTCGGCGGTATAAATTATCATCTCCGCAGTATTTTTTATATCTACAACTTCCTTTTTCTTTTTATCTTCTTCGGAGTGAAGCTCCGCATCCGCTTGCATTTTCTTAATATCTTCTTCTTTCAGCCCAGAGCTGGCTTCAATTTTTATTGATTGCGTTTTTCCAGAAGCTTTATCTTTGGCGGTTACATTCAAGATTCCGTTCGCATCCACATCGAAAGACACTTCAATCTGCGGCATACCTCGAGGCGCTGGTGGCACTCCATCTAAGATAAATCTGCCAAGAGATTTATTGTCTCCTGCCATCGGTCGTTCGCCTTGCACACTGTGAATCTCCACTGAAGTTTGATTATCAGCCGCTGTTGAAAATACTTGGGACTTCGAGGAAGGGATAGTGGTATTTCTTTCGATTAATTTAGTTGCCACTCCACCTAGAGTCTCTATGCCGAGAGATAGTGGAATGACGTCCAAAAGTAAAACATCTCGCACGTCGCCCTGAAGCACTCCCGCCTGCACTGCGGCGCCAAGCGCGACTACTTCATCAGGATTGATCGTTAAATTCGGAGTTTTGCCAAAAACTTTTTTCACTTCTTCCACAATTTTTGGCATTCTAGTCTGTCCACCAACCATCACTATTTCATTCATGTCTTCTGTTTTGAACCCAGAAGCCGACATGGTGCGTTTGGTTATTTCAATTGCGCGAGAAATATATTCATCAGCCAAAGATTCAAGTTGAGCTCGGGTCATTTTAAGAAGTAGGTGTTGCGGACCTTCGGCGGTCGAGGTAATGAATGGAATATTTATTTCTGTCTCAATGGCAGTAGAAAGCTCTATCTTAGCTTTTTCAGCTGCTTCATCAAGGCGTTGCAGGGCGAGCTTGTCACTGCGCACATCGACACCGGAAGTCTTCTTGAATTCTTCTGCGATCCATTTAATAATCTTATGATCAATATCACGACCACCCAAGTGGCTATCTCCATCAGTGGATTTTACTTCTACCACATCATCACCGATTTCAAGTACTGAAACATCAAAGGTTCCACCGCCAAAATCAAAAACAACAATTTTCTCATTTTTCTTTT
>CAYIUH010000031.1:0-6823 GCA_964366625.1 uncultured Candidatus Saccharibacteria bacterium | reverse complement strand
CTAGGAGATGACTAGGTTGATAGGCTTTAGGTGTAAGGCGAGTAATCGCTTCAGCTGAGAAGTACTAATGTTTCGATTCCTGTTAAGAAATTTGGAAACCACACCCCGTAAAATCCGCTTTGCGGACCACGGGAACCAAAATATGTGCAAAGTATGTGCAAAGTTCGACTTTGCACAAGTAATCGAGTTTTTAGTGTTGGTGATTTATTGCAGGGGTCACACCTCTTCCCATTCCGAACAGAGAAGTTAAGCCCTGTTAAGCCGATGATAGTCTTAATGGCAAAAGTAGGTTGTCGCCAACACCAAGTACTTGATTTTCACACTTTTTTTATTTTCTTATATTTAATGTTACAATATTCGGATGACCTGGGCTTTTAAACGGCAGATCTTTTATCTCGCTATTCTTGTTGTATTTTTTTCTGTATTTGGATTTTTGATCGTTCGACCCTATTTTAACAAAGCTCCGACTTGTAACGATCGCAAGCAAAATGGCAATGAGGCGGGGGTAGACTGTGGAGGGTCTTGCCTTTTTGCATGTCCCTCGCAAGTGGAAGATATCTCGGTTCTATGGGCACGATCTTTTAGGGTAGTGTCGGGGCGTTATAATGCTGTTGCATATTTAGTGAATCACAATAAGAACGTCGCTGCGCAGAAAATAAATTATAGATTTCGTTTTGCTGACAGCGAAAATCTCTATGTCGGCAAGCGTGAAGGGAGCGCCTTTATTCCTCCTTCAGGCAATTTTGCCATTTTTGAACCGGGCATAGATGTTGGATATTCTACTCCGGTTTACACTACTTTTGAATTTACACAAATACCCAAATGGGTTCAGGTTGGAGAAGAAAAGCTCGATCAATTAAAAGTGTCAACCTCCAATATTGTTCTAGCGGACGAGAGAACTAGTCCTGTTCTTTCCGCAACGATTCAAAATAATTCATTCTTCATTATTCCAGAGATGGATGTAGTAGCTATTTTGTATGATACCAACAACAATGCTGTTTCTGCTAGTCGTACTTTTGTTGAAAATTTAAGAGCAGAAGAGAAACGGAATATAAGTTTTACTTGGCCGGAGCCCCTGCCTGGTGAAGTTGTCACGAAAGAAATAATCCCGATGTTTAACATTTTTTCAGTTAAATTGAAATGATAAGAAAAATTTCTGAAGAGATAGACTGGATGCTTGTTTTGTTTATTCTCCCTATTATTCTGGCTGGGCTTGCAACAATGAAGAGCTTTGCCCTGCTTGAAGACGCTGGCCCCTTTTTCGACAAACAGATTATTTGGGTTTTAATTGGCGCTATTATTTTTTTTGTTTTTTCTTTTTTGGATTTTCGTTTCTTGAAACGCACGGATGTGTTAGTGACTCTGTATCTTTCTTTTTCTGTTATTTTGTTATCACTTTTTATTTTAGGATATATTTCTCACGGCGCTCAAAGTTGGTTTGATTTTGGTTTTTTTTCTTTTCAACCGGTTGATATCATGAAGCTGGTTTTAGTGCTGATTTTAGCTAAATACTTTTCCCGTCGTCATGTGGAGATCAGAGATACAAAACATATTCTTATTTCACTCTTTTATACACTTGTCCCGATTGTGTTAGTGTTACTTCAGCCAGATTTTGGTTCAGCGATGATTATATTTCTTATCTGGTTTGGTATGATTTTAGTTTCTGGAATTTCTAAAACGCACCTGTTTGCCGTTTTTGTGTCGGGGGTTTTAATTTTTATATCACTTTGGGTATTTCTCTTTGCGCCTTATCAGAAAGCTCGCATTGTTAATTTTATAAATCCACTTGCTGACATACACAAGACGGGTTATAACGCATTTCAGTCTACCATTGCTGTTGGTTCGGGCGAAATTACTGGTAAAGGTCTCGGGTTTGGCACGCAGTCTCGTTTGAAATTTTTACCAGAACCTCAGTCAGACTTTGTTTTTGCGGCTTTTGCTGAAGAATGGGGGTTCATTGGTTCATCTATAATTCTTTTGCTCTATGGTTTGGTTATTTGGAGGATTCTTTATTCTGCCACTCTGGGTGCGTATAATTTTGAAATATTTTTTGGCATAGGGATTGCTATTTTTTTTATGAGTCATATACTCATAAACATTGGCATGAACCTAGGACTTATGCCGGTAACCGGCATACCACTGCCATTTATGAGTTATGGGGGGTCGCACATCATTGCTGAATTTATGGGGTTAGGAATTTTAATGAGTATGAGAAAATATGCAAGGTCAACCCACAGAGAAAATATTCAGAATGAGTTTCTTGGATTGTAATATCAGCTCGGGGTGGGTGTACTGCTTGGTAGGATTTTAGAAATATGATTTTAATTGATGGAAAAAAGTTAAGCAAAGAAATTTTGCTTTCAATCAAAGAAGAAATTGCAAAGCTTCCATTTCAGCCGGTTTTTTCTGACGTATTGATAGGACAAGATCCGGTGAGTATGCAATATGTAAAGATGAAAGCGCAAATGGCTGAAAAAGTCGGAATTCATTTCCATCCGGCAAATTTTCCGGTATCCATCACAACTTTAGAATTAATAAAAGAAATAAAAATTTTGAATAAAATAAAAAATATCTGTGGAATTATTGTCCAGCTTCCGTTGCCGGAGGATTTGGATAAAAGCGCAATTCTGGATAGCATTGATTCACATTTAGACGTGGATTGTTTAGGAAATGTTGCAAGTGAAAGATTTTATCATAACGAAAATTGTGTTGGTTTTCCCACGGCTCTGGCTTGTATGGAGTTGTTGGACTCCATAAATATAAATTTAGCGGAAAAGAAAATTGTTGTTTTAGGTCAAGGGATGTTAGTCGGTCGGCCTGTTACCGCCTTGCTAAAATTCAGAAATTTATCTCCAATTACCATTACCAGTCAAACATCCAACAAAGAAGAACTTATAAAAAAAGCAGATATCATAATCTCTGGAATGGGTAGGGGGAAATATATTAAGGGTAATATGATTAAAAAGGATGCAGTCATAATAGATGCTGGAACTTCTGAATCGGGTGCAGGAATTGTTGGTGATGTGGATCTAGAATCTGTTAAAGATGTGGCAGGCTTTGTTTCTCCAGTGCCTGGAGGCGTCGGACCGGTGACCGTGGCCATGCTTTTAAATAATGTGTTGAAAGTGGCAAAATCATTACCGAACAAGGATCAGGGATGAGGTGGATTGCTGAGAAAATTGAGTATGGTATAATGTTTACATTAAAAGTAACAATGTATACCTGCGGTTAATCAGCAGGGAATTAAAATTATATGGACGAAGGAGCACCAGTAAAAAATGTTGATGCTAATAAATTAGAAAGTTTGCAAAATGCAATTGAAATGGCTCGAAGCTCAATCGAAAACGCATTGAAGCAAATGGATCTAGCATACAAAGGAGCATGGATAGGTTACACTGGCACAGAATCAAGAGAGTTAGAGACGAAACGTCAACAGCTAGGTTCTATGTCTATGCGACTTAACGAAGAGTATAAACAATGCGTCAGAGATTTTTTTACCGATAAATAATTTAAATTCCCCTCAGAGACTACAAACCAACTAGATGAACGAAACGATATTTTTCTTTTTTTATAACCTGGCGCATCAGTCTGATTTGCTCGATCAGGTGATTGTCTTTTTTGCTGTTTACTTTCCTTACATTGTGATTATTCTAGCGGGGGTGTTCTTGCTCGTGCATCATGAAGTTTTTAAAGCTGAAAGCACTGTTCAAGTTTTTTTAGAAAAAAAGAAAGAAATTTTGCGAGCATTTTTTGTGGGAATTATGGCTTGGGTCTTGGCTTATGGGTTGAAATTTTTCATACAAATTCCACGTCCTTTTGATGCATTTTTGCAAGTTCGTTCGCTCATCCCTGAAAGCGGATACTCTTTTCCTTCTGGACATGCGGCATTTTTCATGGCTCTGGCTTTTATTATTTTCTTTTTTCATAAAAAAGCGGGGTATATTTTTATGTTTTTTGCTTTGATTATTGGTCTGGCTCGCATTACCTCGGGCGTTCATTTTCCCATTGATATTCTGGGTGGTTTTGCCCTTGGCGCTCTAGTTGCATATTTTGTAAAAAGTGTGTAATATGGCTTTATATTTATGCGACAGAAGATACTTCTAGCTTTATTTTTTATTGTTTTGGGCGGAGCTATGGGCTTTTTTGTTTTTAAATCTGAACCTAAATTAAATAAATATTTTAATGCAGAATTGTCTTTTTTAAAGAATCATCCCTTTCGTTTGGGCTTGGATCTCTCTGGTGGCAGTCATCTGGTCTATAATGCTGATGTGAGTGGGGTGCTTTCAGGAGAAGTTGTTGACTCTATGGATGCACTTCGAGACATTATTGAACGTCGAGTTAATCTTTTTGGTGTTTCTGAACCAGTGGTGCAAGTTCAGGGTGGTAGCTTTGTTTCTGGTTCAAGTGAACAGCTGATCGTTGATCTTCCTGGTGTAACTGATTTAAAGCAAGCGATAGAAATGATAGGGCAAACTCCTTTTTTAGAATTTAAAGTTGAAGATCCGGAGGGGAAGAAACAAACTACAGCGCAAAATGCAAAAGTAGATGAAAATGGTAAAATTATTCTGGATTTTCCACCTGAGTTTATTTCAACTGAACTTACGGGTAAATACTTAAAAAGAGCAACTTTGGAGTTTAATCCAACTACTAGAGAGCCAACGGTCAGTATACAATTCGACGAAAAAGGTACGGAACTGTTTGCAAAAATTACGAAAGAAAACATCGGTAAGATAGTGGCGATCTACCTTGATGGTGCGCCAGTCTCAACTCCGGTGGTGCGTGAGGAGATTCCAAATGGTCAAGCCGTTGTTTCTGGAAACTTTTCCGCAGCAGAGGCAAAAATTTTAGTGGGAAGATTAAATTCTGGCGCCTTACCAGTGCCTATTACTCTACTTTCTACGCAGACCATTGGAGCAACACTGGGAGACATAGCTATTATCGCTGGAGTAAAAGCCGCAATCATTGGATTTCTTCTGGTGGCCTTCTTTTTAATTCTTTGGTATCGTTTGCCAGGGTTGGTGGCTGTGCTCTCTTTGTGTATTTTTATTGTAATAATTTTGTCACTTTTTAAACTTTTACCAGTAACCTTGACAGCTGCGGGGATTGCTGGCTTTATTATTTCTATCGGTATTGCGGTGGACGCCAATGTGCTTATTTTTGAACGCATAAAAGAAGAAATGCATTCAGGCAAGAGCGTGACAGAAGCAGTTTCGGATGGTTTCTTGCGCGCTTGGCTTGCCATTCGTGATTCGAATATTTCAAGTTTGATAACCGCCCTGATTCTTTTCTGGTTTGGCACATCTTTGATTAAAGGGTTTGCTTTAACACTTGGCATGGGTGTATTAGTGTCGATGTTTAGCGCTGTTGTCATAACCAAAATTTTTCTTTCAGTGCTCAGTTTTATCGGCGAGGGACGCATTGCTCGTTTTTTATTCAGCTCTGGTATTTCAAAATAATCTAATAAATTTTTAAATAAAATAATGTTTATCATTAAATACAAAAAAATATTCATTAGCATATCAGTGGCGCTCGTTGTGCTTTCTATAATTTCGCTTGGGGTATTCGGGCTCAAAGTTGGTATTGATTTTAGGGGTGGGGCTTTGGTTGAAGTTGTTTATGAGACAGAGAGACCGACGCAAGATGTTTTAAACAAAAATCTTGAAAGTCTCAACTTTGGTTCGGTCTTGCTCCAGCCCACGGGAGACTTGGGGTATATTGTTAAATCTCGTGACTTAAATGAGGAAGAACATATTTCACTGCTCAAAACGCTTTCTCTGGATGGAAAAAGTTTGCTTGAAGAAAAAAGTTTTAATTCAATAGGACCTTCAGTTGGACGCGAGCTTACAAGAAAGGCAATAATCTCTATTGTTCTAGTTTCCCTTGCCATTATTTGCTTTATCGCCTTTTCATTTAGAAAAGTTTCTCAACCCGTTTCTTCTTGGCGTTATGGATTTATTGCCATTATTACTCTTCTTCATGATGTCATTATTCCTGTTGGTATTTTTTCATTCTTATCACACTACCTTGGCGTGGAAATAGACACTTTATTTGTTGTGGCGATACTTACAATACTTGGTCTTTCCGTTTCTGATACTATTGTTGTTTTTGATCGCATTAGAGAAAATCTCAAAGAGCAATCTAGTTCTGGTTCAAGAAATATTAATTTTAGTGAAGTTGTCGGCAGGAGTCTGGATCAGTCTTTCGTTCGTTCTATTAGCACATCCTTGACCGTTATACTGGTGCTTCTTTCTTTGGTATTTTTTGGTCCTAGTTCAACTAAATATTTTGCCTTAATGCTCACCCTCGGAATGTTTTTTGGAACCTACTCTTCGATTTTCCTGGCTTCACCGCTTCTGGTCTGGGTGGAAGAATGGCAAAAAAATAAAGTTACGTAGAGATTTTTTCCTGCGTTTTTATTGTCACTCTCATATGCATCATGGCGTATATTGGTTTGAGTAATTACGAAGATTCATTTTCTTTGTTGTTTTTGTTATACTCTCAATATGAATATTAAAGATGTAGAAAATTTGGCAGAACTGGCTAAATTGGATCTTTTGAGCAAAGAAAAAGAGTCTTTACTTGCCGACATGGAAAGTATTTTGGGCTATGTGAAGCAGATAGAGTCTGTAGATGTGGGGGGTGTGGAAGTGGAACATAAGACTTACAATGTCTGGCGTGAGGACAAAGATGAGGTAAGAGAATTTTCTAAAGAAATCATCATTGAACAATTTCCAGATTCCCAAAACGGGTTTTTAAAAGTTAAAAAAATTTTATGAGCGAAACATTTCTTAATTTTTTCTCACTACGTACGGCCAAGCCGAAT
>CAYIUH010000030.1:0-6845 GCA_964366625.1 uncultured Candidatus Saccharibacteria bacterium | reverse complement strand
TAACTTGTGCAAAGTTCGACTTTGCACAACTTTGCACAAGTTTTGTGTCGTCGGTGAATAATTTTCTTGAAATATTCTTTATTGAGATTATTGCAGAATCTACCTTGGGCGCAGGTGAGAAATATCGCGCTGGAACCTTCATAATGATTGTTGGTTCTCCATAGGCCTTGACCGAAATTGATAAAATGCTTTCTTTCTTGCCCGCCATAGCTTTGGCGGAGGAGGGACCGTTTCTTCCCACTATTCTTTTAGCTACCTCATGTTGGACCATCAACACCATACTAGTGGGCTGATGCGCTGATTCTAGGAATTTTTGCAATATTGCGCCGGTGATGTTGTAGGGGATGTTGGCGATTACTTTAAAATTACAAAACTTTAAAAGTTCCTGATCAATATCAAATTCTAATATATCATCATGCGCTAGTACAAGAGAGCGTTCTGATATTTCTTTTTTAAATTTTGTTTTTAAAAATTCATAAAGCTCTCTATCTTTCTCCACAGCTATTACCAGTCCCCCTCCCCCCTCCACTTTCTCTAGCAGTGTTTTTGTCAAAGCGCCCTTGCCGGGTCCTATCTCTAGAATTATATCTTCCTTTTCCACTTCTCCTTCCTCTACGATCTTACGTAGCGCTATTTCTGATTTTAAAAAATTCTGTCCTAAAGCCTTCTTGGCTCGGGCGAACTTAATATGTTTTAGCCCTAAAGATTTTTTTGCTTTCATAAAAATTAATGACAATTTCATAATACAATTTTTAGGGGTTTCGAGGCTGACGAGCCGAGAACTTCAGGATTTTTTAAGCTTCAAAAAATCTGTACCTAAAAATTGTATTATGAAATTGTCTATATCATATATAGATTGTTTTAATTCTACCCTGCTCGCCTTCTTTCTCCAATAAATCTGACGGGATGTCGGAAATAAATTCTGATGGCGTATTTATCTGACGTGATCCGAAAATTGTGCGAAAATTTGCACATGATAAAAATAATTTCTCCTTTGCCCGAGTAACAGCAACATAGAAAAGTCGGCGTTCTTCCTCGTTATCTATATCAAATTCATCGTTGTGTTTTTGGTGCGGGAAAAGTCCATCTTCGAGTCCGACTACAAATACATATTTAAATTCAAGACCCTTGGAAGCATGAACGGTCATAAGTTTCACTGCATTTATTTTTTCTTTTTTGCTTCCTCTTTCAATTAGAGAATCTTGGTCCGACGCAAGCGATGCGTCTTCTAAAAGCTTTTCTATCCCTTCTCCTTTTGTTAAATTATCATATTTAAGAGCCAGAGTAGCGAGCTCTTTTATGTTTTCAAGTCTTTCGGCGTCTTCTTCGCTTCCATTTGAGAGTTCGTGTTCGATGCCGGATTTTTTCACCACAAATTTTATAACCTCGCTTGTTTTCAAACTATAAATTTTTTCTTTTATTTCTTCGAGTGTTTCATAGAAGTTATTTATTTTTATTTGCATTTTGGCGGGCAAATTTGCCATATCACCGGCAAAAATTTTCAACAAAGTGACCTTGCCAATTCCTCGTGCAGGGAAATTTATAATTCTTTTTATATCTGAAAGACCGTTTTTGTTTAAGGCGGCTCGCAAGTATGCCAAAGTGTCTTTGATTTCTTTTCTTTCGAAAAATTTAACACCCAGAACCTGGTATGGAATGTTGTAACGCAACATTGCTTCTTCAAGCGCTCTTGATTGAAAGTTAGCGCGATATAAAACGGCGATTTGGGATAGCGGAGTAAATGCTGTATTTTCAGGGTCGCTGTCTGATTCCGTTGAATCAGCGCTGCCTCTCGGCCCGTCGGCCTGCGAGACACCTTGAAAAAACACATTTACTCCGCTATCTCTGACCCCGCTTCTTTCTATTTTTTCGAGCGAGGAATTCGGCTCGGCCGTACGTAGGGAGAAAAAATTGGAAGAAGCGGGGCTCACCACTCCACTCCGATTATTTTTTCTCGAGATATCCTGCTCCGCATCGTCACCACTCGAAAAAGCAACCGGAGTGGAGTCCAAAACTTCCAGAATTTTTGTTGCCACGAATTCAGCTTCGTCGCCTTCGTCTAGGGCTTCGTAAAGACCTATCTTTTCGCCTTTATCATTGTTGGTAAATAAATTTTTATCTGGCCTCCATTTATTTTTTTTGATAATGACATTGGCGGCTTCTAAAATATTTTTTGTCGATCGATAATTTTGTTCTAATAGCACCACCTTGGCATTCGGGTAGTCCTTTTCGAAAGTTAGGATATTTTTCAAATTCGCTCCCCGCCAAGAATAGATATTTTGATCGGCATCCCCCACTACGGCAATGTTTTGATGATTTTGGCAAAGCAATTTTGACATCAAATACTGCACTTCATTCGTGTCTTGATATTCGTCAATATGCACATACTCCCACTTTTCTTGATAAATTCTTCTGATTTCTTCATTTTCTTTTAATAATTTTGTTGTCTTTAAAAGCAGATCATCAAAGTCCAGACTATTCTCCTTTACTTTTTTATTTTCGTATAAATTCCATATCTGCGCCACGATTTGAGCCATGAAACCGGAGGCGGGGTTACTTGCCCTCTCTTCATAATCTGCCAGATCTACAAATTTACCCTTCTCCCTTGAAATTATGTTTTTTATTTTCTTCGGATCGTATTGTTTTGGATCTATTTCGATTTCTTTCATTATTTCTTTTATCATCGTTGTTGCATCTCCTTCGTCTAAGATTGTAAAATACTTCGTCAGTCCCAAAATTCTGGCATTTTCTTTAATAATGAAAACTCCCAAGGAGTGAAAGGTAGAGACAAACGGCAAAACAGATCTTTCCTTTTCAGGGTCGCTGTCTCTGCGTGCTCGCAGAGCGCTGCCTCTCGGCCCGTCGGCCTGCGAGACACCCTGCAAAGAAAAATCTGTTTTGCCGTTTATGTTTTTTTCTATTTCCGAGATAATTCTCTCTCGCATTTCCTTGGCGGCTTTGTTGGTAAAGGTTACAGCCAGGATTTTCTCCGGAGCTATGCCATTTTTTATTAAATTAACAATTCTGTGTGTGATCGTTTTCGTTTTTCCCGCCCCCGCCCCCGCTAAAATAAGAAGCGGGCCATTCTTATGGCTCGCCGCCTCTCGTTGTTCCTTATTTAAAGCTTTTAGATGATTATTTTCAGAAGCCACCACTGCAATATAGCACAAAAATTTTAGAATAATTTTATTTTAAATCCAATTGGTCGAGCAAACCTTCTTTTTCTGCTTTTTCCAGGGCTCGTCTTAAATAATCACCAAGCTTCTCGGCTGTATCATATTGTCCTCCGAGCGGTCTTGTTTTTGTTACTTTTTCAGCCCAGTGAAGAAAATTAACCAAAGGATCATCTCTAGATTTTTCTGGGTTTAGATAAAATTCAACTCCTGGTATATTTTTCATTTCATCCCATGTTTTCAAATTTGGAATTTCCCTACGGGCGTCTAAAACCACTTTTATTTTTTGTTGAAGCTCTCTGTCGGCTTCTATTTCTCGCATTTGTTTTTCAATTTTCTCTCTCAATTCTTTCGCTTGTTGTTCGGATAAAACATCTGGTTTTGGCGCAGATTCTACTCTCGATGCAGGTCGAATTGTTGGAGTTGTTGCGACTGAAGAGAATTCTTCAGATTCTTTTCTTTCCGCGCGCGCGGTTTGTTTGGGCTTTTCTGGCGCAGATTCTGTTTTTGTTTCTACTCGTGGAGCTTGTTTTGCTCTGGTTGGGGTAGGTTCCGTTTTCGTCTTTTCGGGTTCTGGTTCAGTGGGTTTCGGAGGAGGCGCATCCCTTTCTTCTTGTGGTATTGGGGAAGGTCTTGTCGGATCAAGTTGGGGCTCTTGCGTTACTTCTGGCTCTTGCCTTTTTTCTTCCTGGCGAGTTTTTTGTGTAGGAGCATCTTTTTGTCTTTCGATCCTTTCTCCAATCTCCGTGTCCCCTTTCCACCATTTATAAGTTTGATTCCCAACACCAAGCAATCCAACACCAGCGGTGGCAATAGCCACTCCCTTTTTTAATTTTGACATGAATCCCGATGATTTTCTGAATCTTTTTGGGATTTTTCCTCCCCCTTTTTTCAATTCTTCAATATTTCTTTCTATTTTTTCTAATATTTGCTTTCGTTTTTCTAATCTTTTAGATTCTTTTTTTTGCGCTTGTCCAAGCGTCGCTTTGATTCTTGCGATTTTTTCTTCTGGTGTTTCGTTGTGTGGTGCTTTTTCCATAAGATTTACCTCGATTTATTTTGAGCATCGAATCTAGCCTTTTGTTCGTTTTGGTATTTTTCGGCTTCATTTTTTATTAATTTACAAGCTTCTTCATGTGGCATATCTTTTTTTATAGATTTTCCATCTGGAAAAAATAATTCATATCTTGCCGTTAGATTATATATGTCTATCACATTTTTTCCATCCTCTTTTATCCATAACTCCTTCTTATTTAAGAGCCGTAGAGTGAATCCATTTGTTGTGAAGTAAAAGGTATTTTCTTTATCTTCTGCTATTAATTTAAACTTCCTCAAAAAAAATTCTTCTGGTTTTTCTGGTAAAACCCCAATAAGCCCTAACATTTCCAGAGAAACGTTCTCTCTGGTTGTTCCGAATATTATTTCCGACACTTTTTCGCTCATTTGGTCTACCAAGAAGAACAAGAAAGGATTTTCTTTCCTCTCCTTCTCTCTTTCTGCTATTTGTAGTAGCTCTCCTTTTAGTCTTTCTATTAATGCTCGATTTTCTTGTCCTTCTTCATTATTTTTATCAAGTTCTTCTTCCAGTTTTTCTAGGTCTGCTTCTAGGTTTCCAATGTTATTTTCTTCAGGATGCTGGAACGAATTTTCCACTGGTGGCTGATCTGGTGGCAGAGATGGTTGAGACGATAGAGGTGGTGTGGGCGGCACGGACTTAGATGTTGCTTGAGTTGTTTCAATTTGCGCTGAAGTTGTTTTATTGTGGTCCTCTAATAAAGTCGGGATAACTTCATTTTTTATGAATTGGGCTATTTCTTCGCTTGAAGCATCCCAAGCTCCTATCTTTACTTCATTAATTTTTAGGAAAAACAAAGTGCTCAGGTAACCTCTATAAGTAAAATAAAGAGGACTTGGCGTTCTTGTTGAACCTTTTTGCAATATAGCCATTTCCTCCAAGCTTAAAGAATTTAGGGCTTTTTCTAAATCAGTTTTTAGTTTATTAGCTTGTTCTGCTGTTTTTTCTTCGCAGTACAAGTTGAAACCTTTTACAGTAAAATTAAAGTCTTTTTTATTTTCAATTTTTTCTTCTGGTTCTCCTGTTGGACCTTGTGGTGGTTTTGGTTCTGGCATATATTTATTATACGAGCATTATAAAGCTTTTGCTCTATTTTACCTAGTTTTTCTTTTCTTAATCATTATATTATACCATAAAAATATATCTTATGTCAAATTTTGGTCTTAAAATAGTTTTCCACACTACCCTCTGCTCTGATTGACTTCTGGCATCTTTTGAGCTACCCTATGAGTACAGTTCTGGATAGGAGTACGGGTGTAAAATGACAGAAAAGCAGAGTCGATAGTAGCCATCGTGAGAACCTTTTCCGCCCTTCGATTTTCTTTGGGCGGGTGCAGCACTATACGGTCGTCCTGTAATTCTAGCCTTATTTATAAAGGCCAGAAAGGAAATCTTGCGATATTAGTTTGTTTTATAAAATCTCTATTTAAAATATTTAATATTGTTTTTGCTCTTTTCTTGTTGTTGGGAGGAACTTTTGCGCCCATGCGCACAGAAGCAGGGTTTTTTTCTTTCTTTGGGGATGATGTATACGCTCAAGCTACAAGTTTAGATGATGTAAATTCTTACGAAAATTCACAGACTGTGGCGCTTTTGGAAGCAAGTGTTTCTTCAGTTTCAGTCTTGAAAAATAAAGACATAAAGAGTAATCCAATTGATGAAAACATTGGCGTTAGCATTGTTTCAGACAGCGCCTTACTTCCTGCGACAGGACCGCTTGGGGTGTCAGATGGCACAGATATAGGTGATGTTGCCTATGATTATGATCAAGTAAGTGTCTATGTGGTGAGGTCCGGTGACTCTATTTCGGCTATAGCAGAGATGTTTGATGTTTCTACGAATACAATTCTTTGGGCGAACGATCTAAAGAAGGGTCAGAAGTTGGTTGTGGGTGACACCCTGATCATTTTACCAGTTTCTGGAGTTCAGCATATTGTATCTAAAGGACAAACTCTAAAAAGCATTGCCAAACTATATAAAGTTGAGGTTTCTGACATAACAAATTTTAATGGTCTTTCAGAGGGTGATACATTAACTATAGGAGAAGAGCTTATTATTCCTGACGGAGTTATGGCTAATGAGGGATCTTTAACTTCCACTTCATCCGGTTCAAGCAGTCAAGGGTATTATGCAACTGGTGCACACAAAAATGTAAATGGTTATTTCATAAATCCTGTTCCTGGGCTCAAGAGAAAGAGTCAAGGGCTTCACGGTCCAGGCAGGAGAGGAATAGATTTAGCCGCCCCAACTGGTACATCGATTTATGCTTCGGCTTCCGGGACTGTCCTTCTTGCTCGAAGTGGTTATAACGGAGGATATGGCAACATGGTTATCATTCAACACCCTAATGGCACAAAGACACTTTATGCGCATATGTCTAAAATAACTACGAGTACAGGGCTTTTGGTTTCCCAGAGAGACTTGATCGGCTATGTTGGCTCAACAGGAAAGTCCACAGGCCCCCACCTCCACTTTGAAGTCTTCAATGCTAAAAACCCTGGCGCTGACTGGTCTTGGGCTAATTAATTAAAATCTGTCAAAGTTACAAAAATATGCTTTCTCCGTGGTGCGGGATGGGAGAATCGAACTCCCAACCT
>CAYIUH010000029.1:6004-6890 GCA_964366625.1 uncultured Candidatus Saccharibacteria bacterium | reverse complement strand
TCCCATCGTCATTTTTATAAGCAATTTGAATTAAGAAATCCTTCTCCGTGTTGCCAGTCGTTTCGGTGTCGAAAAAAATTAATTTCTTCATTTCTTTATTTTAACATAATTTGCTATAATGCGTCCATGTTGCACGAAGATATAAAAAATGGAATTAAAAATGCGATGATGGCGAAAGATGCTGTTTTACTAAAAACATTGCGTAACATGTCTGCGGCTTTTACGAATGAACTTGTTGCCAAAAATAAAAAACCGCAAGAATTGCTTGGCGACGAAGAAGCGCTTCTGGTTATAGGCAGACTGGCAAAACAGAGGAAAGACTCCATTGATCAATTCAAGAAAGGCAACAGAGAGGATTTGGTAAAAGAGGAAGAAGCCGAGCTGGCGATTCTGGAAACGTATTTGCCTAAAATGATGGAAAGGGTTGAAGTTGAACAAATGGCTAAGGATAAAAAAGAAGAACTTGCCATCACAGATGTGGCAAAGAAGGGCATGCTAATGTCTCTTTTAATGAAAGGTTTGAAAGGTAAAGCAGACGGTGCTTTAGTGAAGGAAGTGGTAGAAAGTCTATTTTAAATTTATGAAAAAATTAGTTACACATAATGGATCTTTCCACTCTGACGATATTTTTGCGGCGGCAACACTTATTATTTATTTAGAAAAAAGGGGTGAGAAATATGAGATAATTCGCACTCGTGATCAAGAAATAATAAAAACGGGAGATTATGTTTTTGATGTGGGGGGTGTGTATGATGAAGCAACAAACAGATTTGATCACCATCAGAAGGGCGGGGGGGGGGGGGGCGCCCCCCCGGCCGGCGGCGGAAAAGCCCCAGGGTGTGGGTTGTTTGTTTGGGTTGTGTTGGAGGGTGGGGGAGGTCATGTG
>CAYIUH010000029.1:0-5994 GCA_964366625.1 uncultured Candidatus Saccharibacteria bacterium | reverse complement strand
TGTTTTTTTTTTTTTTTTTTTGGGGGGGGTTTTTTTTTTAAACAAAAAAACTTTTTTAAAAATTTTTTGGGGGGGGGGGGGGGGGGCCCCCCCCCCCCGCCTGGAGAAGAAAACGGCATCGAGTATGCATCTTTTGGTCTAGTTTGGAAGAAGTTTGGCGAAGAACTTTGTGGATCGGGGAAAGTGGCTGATTTAATAGATAAAAAATTAGTGGCGCCTATAGATGCTGGAGATAATGGCATTTCCCTTTTTGAAAAAAAGTCTGATATTGGACCGTATTTAATACAACACTTTTTTTCAGTTATGCAACCGACATGGAATGAGGAGGATGAAAACGTTGATGAAATTTTTTTAGAATGTGTAGAAAAAGCAAAAGAAATTTTAATGCGAGAGATAATTCATGGGAAGGATGCCATTTTAGCAGAAAGTTTAGTAATGGAAATTTATCAAAAAACTGAAGATAAAA
Source organism: uncultured Candidatus Saccharibacteria bacterium (assembly GCA_964366625.1). GTDB lineage: Bacteria > Patescibacteriota > Minisyncoccia > Phycocordibacterales > UBA9973 > UBA9973. The sequence continues at coordinate 5,528 of CAYIUH010000029.1, read as the reverse complement.
GAATTTTACTTTTAGATAAAAATTATCCAGAAGAAACTTTTAGGAAATTACCAGAAATATTGTTTGTGATTTATCCAAGAAAAGTGGAATATTGGGGGGTTAGAGCAGTCAAAGACAGCTCTCAAACTTTTAAAAACAGAAAAGATTTTCTAAGTTCTTGGGCTGGACTGCGAGATGAAGAATTACAAAAAATTACCGGTGTCTCAGACGCAGTTTTTTGCCATCGTGGCCTTTTCCTGGCTGTCGCAAAGACGAAGGGGGGGGCTATTAAATTGGCGCAAATTGCGGTAGAATCTTAAAGGCCCCTGCAAAATATCAATTTTTTTCGGTACGGACTTTTTTCTGGTGAAAAAAATCCTGAAGTTCTCGGCTCGTCAGCCTCGAAATCCCTACAAAAATTATATTTTGCAGGGGCTAAATTACAATATGTCATTCATTGATGAAATAAAAATATATGCGGAGGCGGGTCGAGGTGGCGACGGCGTTGTGCGTTGGCGACAAGAAAAATTCATACCGAAAGGTGGTCCTGCGGGTGGCGACGGTGGACGGGGTGGGAATTTTTACATAGAGGCAGTGCGGGACATACACATACTTTCTAAATATCGAGCGAAAAAAGAATTTATCGCAGGCCGAGGCGAGGATGGTGGGAAAAAAAGTCTGCATGGCAAAAATGGAGAAGATTTTATTTTGAAGTTGCCGATAGGTTCTATTATTGTAAACATAGGCACGGATGAGAGATGGCAGTTGACGAACGAAGGAGAAAAAATTTTAATTTTGAAAGGTGGATATGGCGGGTATGGTAACGAGCATTTTAAAAGTTCGGTAAATACTACACCCCAAGAAAGCAGACAAGGACAAGAAGGAGAAAAAGGAAATTTTAAAGTAGAGCTGGAACTTTTTGCCGATATTGGACTCATCGGTTTGCCAAATGCTGGTAAGACTTCACTACTGAACACCCTTACTAATGCGGAAGCCAAAGTGGGGGATTATGCTTTCACTACCCTTGATCCAAATCTGGGGGATTTTTACGGATACATTATCGCCGATATTCCCGGGCTGATCGAAGGCGCTTCTGAAGGTAAAGGGCTCGGAGTAAAATTTTTACGCCACATCAAACGCACTCGTATGCTCGCACACTTAATTTCATTTGAAAACCCAAAAATGTTACAAACTTACAAGGAAGTGAGAGAAGAACTGGAAAAGTATGACAAGAAATTGAAATTGAGCGACGATGGTCTGTCTAAAAAAGAAGAAATAATAATTTTAACTAAATCAGATGTTGCGGAAAACGAAAAAGCTATTGCTAAAAAAATTAAAGAATTCCAGAAAATAAATAAAAATATTTTTTCTACTTCTTTGTTTTATGATGATTCGATAAAGAAGATGAAAGATAGTTTGATCAAATTACTTAAAAGACAATAGGAATATTGGATAACAGTGAAAAGCTGCGGTCCACAAAACCCTAGCTCGACTTATCGGACTGGGGTAAAATTGTGCCTTTTACTAAATTTTTTGTTTGAGTTTAAATTTTTAATAACCCATTTTTTACTTTTTTCTACTTTCTCAATCATATGGTCAAGATAGTAGAATTATTGGGGATATGGTATGATGAGGGGTATGAGAGGAGATATTATTTATAAAATTTTAAATTCCTTAAAAAACGGAACAAAAGATCAAATTGATTTTATCAATGCATTTCTCCAAGACGGATACGGTGCAACCAGTGGAAAAATAAATTATGAGTTGCGCAAAATACAAAAGAAAAAAATGGACCAGGAACAAAAAAAAGAGAAAATACTTAAACTGCAAAAATATTTATCTAAATTAAAACACGACGGATTAATTCTTGAGAATAACTCGAAGCAAATTTATTTAAGTAAAAAGGGGAGAAAAAAATTAAATATTTTTAAAAATTTTATATCTCCTGATAAATATATGCATTATAAAAAAACCAACGGAAAGGTAACGGCGGTTAGCTACGACATACCAATAGCATTTAATAAAGAAAGAAGAATTTTAAGAGATATTTTACGAACACTTGGTTTCAACCTAGTTCATAAAAGTGTCTGGGTGGGCAAGGTTATTTTGCCGGAGAGATTCATTGCTGATTTAAGTAAATTAAGAATTCTTGATTATGTAGAAATTTTAGAGGTAACGAAGAACGGGACCTTAAAACTAAAAAACTAATCCCTTTCTTGTTTTTCTATTATCTTGACCATATGGTCAAGAACGTAGATTGAATTAATTGAGACAAAATGAGCTAAACGAGATTTCGTCAATTTTTTAAATATGCTATAATATAGATTATGGAGGAAAAATATTATCCCACCATTGGTTTAGAAATTCACGCTGAATTAAAAACGCAGACTAAGATGTTCTGTGGTTGTAAAAATAATCCGGATGAAAAAAGGCCCAATGTAAATATTTGTCCAGTCTGTATGGCGCATCCCGGAGCGTTACCGATAATAAATAAAAAAGCAATAGAAAATGTAATAAAAGTTGGATTAGCGGTGGATGGAAAAATTGCTGACTTTTCAGAATTTGATCGAAAGAATTATTTTTATCCAGATATTCCGAAGGGATATCAGATTTCTCAATATAAATATCCGATAGTTTCAGGCGGGCATTTGGCGGGTATGGATATTACTAGGGTACATTTGGAAGAAGATACAGGGACGAATAAACACCCCGAAGGAAAGAGTACTTCCTGCGGGGCAGGTGACCTCGGGGGGTATAGTTTAGTAGATTTTAATAGAGCTGGGATTCCCCTCATGGAACTTGTAACAGAACCGCATACTTTTGACAGTACAGAAGAGACAGCTAAAACTGCAACAAAATTTGCCAAAGAGTTGCAATTAATACTTTGGTATTTAGATGTCGGGGAAGTAAATATGGAGAAGGGAGAGATGCGAGTGGAAGTAAATATTTCTGTTTCGAAGGACAAGGATGCGCTTGGCACAAAAGTCGAAATAAAAAATTTAAATTCTTTTAGAAACGTCGAGCGAGCAATAAGAAATGAACTCGATAGGATGATTGGTCTTTTTGAAGAAGGAAGGGAAAAAGAGATAGTGCAAGAAACACGGGGATGGGATGAGAGCAAGCAGAAAACTTTTTCACAGAGAAAAAAGGAAGGAAGTGCGGATTATCGATATTTCCCGGATCCAGATTTGCCAAAGTTAAAATTGCATGAAGCATTTGATTTAGCGCAAATGAAAAAAAATTTGCCGGAATTGCCGGAAGCAAAGCGTAAAAGATATGAAAAAGATTTTGGCATTAAAGCCGAAGATATTGAAGTTTTTATAAATGATGTTGATTTATCAATTTGGTTTGAAGAAGTGGCCAAGATTTTAAACAATACAGAACTGGTAAAGCTTGCATCTAATTATATTACATCAGATTATATTGGTATTAAAAAAACAAATCCCGAAGTGAAACTTGCCAAGCCAGATCATTTTGCTGAACTTATGGTAATGACAAAAAATGGATATATTTCCTCTCGTGTAGCGAAGGACATTTTTGGAAGAATATTAATAAATGACGAATCACCCAAAAGAGTCGCAGAAGAAAATAATTTACTCCAAATTAGTGATGAAAAAATTTTAAAGCCAATTATACAAAAAGTTGTAGACAGCAACCCAAAAATTGTTGATGACTATAAATCTGGACAACAAAGCTCTATAATGTCTTTAGTGGGACAAATTATAAAGGAAACAAAAGGAAGCGCCAATCCAGTGGTTACAAAACAAATCTTGGAAGAATTACTTAAATAACATGAAAACACTTCGTGAATATATCAAAGAAGCAGAAGAAAAAAGGGTAGCTATTGGACATTTCAACATTTCAAATTTAGAGTCTCTCCACGGTATTTATAACGCAGCGAAAAAGCTAAATGTTCCTGTAATTATTGGTTTATCCGAGGGAGAAGAAAAATTTGTCGGCCGTGAAGAAGCCATTGCCCTTGTTCAAACCATGAGAGAGAGGGACAATTATCCGATTTTCATAAATGCAGATCATCACATAGGTTTTGATTCGGTCAAGGCGTCTGTCGATGCCGGTTTCGATGTTGTTATTTTCGATGGAGCAAAATCTTCTTTCGAAGAAAATATAAAAATTACAAAACAGTGTGTGGATTATGTCAGACAAGTTACAAAAGAAACGAGCAGAGATATCCTGGTAGAAGGCGAGCTTGGATATATTGGTTCTGGATCAGACATTAAAGACGAAATACCGAAAGGCGCGGGAATAAAGACCAACCCAGAAGAAGCGGGAAGATTTGTACAAATGACCGGGGTAGATTTACTTGCTCCTTCTGTTGGCAATATTCATGGACTGATAAAAAGTGGCAATCCGCACATAGACGAAGAACTTGTAAAAAAAATAAGGGAAGTAGCCGGAGTTCCACTCGTGCTTCATGGCGGGTCGGGGATATCTGATGTGGATTTTGCCAATGCCATTCGTGCTGGAGTTTCCATTGTTCATATCAGCACCGAAATTAGAATTGCTTACAAAGAAGCTCTGGAAAAATTTCTAGAAAACAATCCAAAAGAAATTGCGCCCTATAAAATTTTACAAGTAGCTGTAGAGGCGATAGAAAAAGTAGTTTATGAAAGACTGAAACTTTTTAATGGAATGTAATAAAATTTTTAAAGTGAAATTTGAGATACAAAAATTTTTTAAGGGAGAAGTGGAGGATGACGAGGAGACACTTTTAAAATATTCGAGAGACGCGAGTCTTTTGGAAGTTCGACCGAAGGTTGTAGTTTTTCCAAAAGACAAAGAAGATGTGAAGAATTTAGTGAAGTGGGTGGGTGAAAATTCTGCAAGGCAAGATCTTGCAGGGCTTTCAATTACTGCACGTTGCGCAGGGACAGACATGTCGGGTGGCGCAATAGGTGAATCAATAATTATGGATTTTACGAGGTATATGAACAAGTTGGTGGGTGGGCCGTTACCCATAAGTCAACTTAGTGGTCGAAGTACTAAGTTAGAGAAATTTGGGAATTATCCACTAGTTCCATCGTATATTACTGTTGAACCCGGGATGCCTTATCGAGATTTTGAAAAAATAACTTTAGAGAAAGGATTAATTTTGCCTTGCTATACGGCTTCAAAGAGTATTAATGCAGTGGGTGGAATGTATGGCAATAATTCAGCTGGTGAACGTACGCTAAAATATGGAAAAACAGAAGATTATATTCTAAGCGCAAAAGTTGTTTTTTCTGATGGGAACGAATATGTCATAGAATCTCTGTCAAGGTCGAACTTTGACAGGAAAGTGGGACAGGGGGATTTTGAGGGAAATATTTATAAAAATATTTTTAATTTAATAAAAGAAAATGAAGATGAAATAAAGAACGCCAAGCCAAAAGTTAGTAAAAATTCCGCTGGGTATTTCATCTGGAATGTTATTAATAGCTTGCCGATGAAGAATTTTCCCGGCTTTACCCTACCCGGAGTACCGTGTGGGACTTACGCCGTTTCAAATTCTACATCGGCAAGCTAAATTACTGATAAGAATTTTCCCGGCT
>CAYIUH010000028.1:0-6894 GCA_964366625.1 uncultured Candidatus Saccharibacteria bacterium | reverse complement strand
GGATTTTCCGATAAAGTAGGGCTTTCGGTCGGAAACCCCGTTCTTTTTTAATTTATTGATCAGATGTAACACATTCTTTATTTGCTCCCACGGCACGAATTCTTCCGCCCCGAGAGCAGACTTTGCTAAATCCTTTCTCTTTCTGCCAAACCGATCCAAGGGCACAGGTGTATATCCCGTTAAATAAATTTTATCTATCCCCACTGCATTCGCCGTGCGAAAAATTGCCCCCACATTTTCTACACTGCGAATATCATTCAGTATTAAAAAGTTTTCAGTTTTGTTTTTCATTTTAAAAAATTTTTATCTCTTATTCTTTTGTGATATTTGATGGCAAATCGATGCGCCTCGCTGTTGGCAAGTAAAATTTGATACTTTAGCACTAAATTCTACTTCATCAAATCATCAACCTCAGCGTAGACATTATCATATGCCTTTACGATAATTCTGAAAGCTAAAATAGAACTCACTAATGTGAAAATAAGAAAGTAGACAAGTGTTTTGTTTAACTGACGCATACTTTTATGTTAGCATTTTTCTTGATTTTTAGCTTTATTTCTTATACTATCACAAGATGCGCCCGTAGCTCAGTTGGTAGAGCAGATCCCTTTTAAGGATAAGGTCGTTGGTTCGATCCCAACCGGGCGCACAAGCTAGAAAATTATTCCTGACCACAATTTCTAAAAAGCTTCGAGTAAAAATTCCTCCAAAGCTACTTCAGCATCACGACCTTCTTTGCGGGCTTTAGGTAGAAGATAAGATAAACAAGAAGTAGAATTTTTAAGTTCTTCAATTTTCCACTTGCCAAAATCTTTTTTAATAATCATGTCTTTAATTTTCCAAAAGAGAACCCCAACAAGCTCTTCCAACCCCACCCCCAGATCCACCGCCTGCCGAAAATAAATCCAGAGATTTAATTTATCTTTTCGAGAAAAGGCATTAGCCACGAGAAAATTATCAAATTTTTCTTTCTTTTCTTTTGGTAATTCAAATATATTTATTTCTGCTCTGGCTTCCTTGAAAGCATCGAGTAGAAGTTTGTTTAGCTTACTTTCCAGAAATATAAAAGAGTTGGGAGACTGACCCATTAAACCCAATTTTTCTAAAATGAAATCCCTTGTTTCTTCATACTCAAAGATATTTTCAAATACAATGACAGATAGAAGAGAGAAAAGATTTGCTCCAGAATACAAACTCTCAAGTTCCATCTCATTAAAATTGTTTCTATTTACATAGAACAAACCTTTGCTTTCTTTCTCAGAATTTACAAATTTTTCATAACTTTGGCGTTTATTTTTTGCATCATCGCCACAAAAAAGATAAATCATAGTTTGAATTTAACCAACTTTTTATATTCCCGATAGGCATCTCCATATTTTTCTATTAGAATCCTGTCATGTTTGCCAATAAATATAAATCTGGAAATCAGAAAAGAAAGAATAGTGGTTAAAATTATAAAAAATGAGTCCGTAATAATTCCAAAACCCAACATCAGAAATAAAAGCCCCCACTGCGTCGGAATCCGAGTATAGCAATATGGGCCACGACAAAAGTGTTCTACTTTTACTTCTTGAACTTTCTTCAAATCCCGCCCAGTTTTCTGCGCCCAAAGTATAATAATAGTTGCTAAAACCAAGAAAAAAACTCCAATAGGTTCGACAATAGAATCCTTAAAAATTTCGAAATCAAATATAAAATCAAGGTAAATTCCTATCAAAAGTAAAACAAAATATACAGAATACGAATGCGCCAACACATGATGGATGCTTTGTCCAACAATATTTTTTCTATTCGTGCCTTGAGACTCCATAATACAATTATAGCACAAAAATTCTACTTCACCTCTCTAAAGTTATTCCCTCCAGTGTGAGGGTCTAAAGCGCTCACTGGGGTAATTCATCTGGTTCTGTCAAAGAAGTTTTGCCCCTTTCCTCTCTAATAAGATTAATTACTTCGTTGCAATGTTTTTTCAATCCTTTTCCCCCACCAAAAACTTGAAGGATTTTTTTACCTTCAATTTTTGAAACAAAATAAAAATTACCACTTTCATATTCTTCGTCGCTAGCAAAAACAAATTGAATCTTATTCTTGGGAATATTATGTATATTGTAATTTTTATTTACATAAGCAAATGTTTTACGAAAGTAGCTATCATTTTTAATTAACTTGGATTTAAAAGTTCCCTGGAACAGAGCTCCAGATCTATTGTGTCTAAAATTAAAATAAGAAGTGTACCCTCCTTGGAATTTTTGTAAAAATTTTGTTATACCTCCATCCACTAATTGTTTTAATAAAAAGTGAAAGTGGTTGGGGTTAATACAAAAAGCAATAATCGCAACAAGGGGTTCTGACTGCCCTCGGTGAGGACTTCGGTGAGGGTTTAAAGCTCTCGCTGAGATAGATTTATGATACATCTCGAGACTTCCAATTGCTTCGATTTGATTAAATTGTTTGATGCTTTCTTTGAAACGAACTACGTCTTTAAGATTATTAAAAATATCCCGTTTATCTACCCCCCTATTGTAGATGTGGTAATATTCTCCAGTTACAAGTGGTTCCTTTCTCATCTTTTGATTATAGCACAAAAACAGTAATGATCACAGTGAGGGTCTAAAGCGCTCACTGAGGCTACTTTACCTCGCCAAAATTATTTCCATAACCAGAGTGAACCACAAGCGGAATGTCAGTCTTGTAGTGTAAATAAGACCGTTCCAGCACGCTCTGCATTGCATCTTTTATTATTTTACTAGCTTTTTCTAAAACATCTTCTTCAATTTCATAAACCAGTTCGTCATGAATTTGAAGCGTGAGATGAACTTTCTTTAATAAACCAGCTTGTTCTAAATCTTCATTGACATATCGTATAGCAAGTTTGATAATGTCCGCCGTGGCAGTGCCTTGAATCGGCGCATTGGTGACAGTGCGTTCTGCCATATTTTTCAAAAAAGGAATTTTGGAATTTATATTGGGGAAATTCCGTCTACGACCAAATAAGGTTTCTGTATAGAAATTTTTTAACGCAAAACTTTTTACCTCTTCTAGATAGTTTCGTATGCCAGAAAATTGACTGAAGTAATTATCATAGAACTTTTGCGCTTCTTCTCGTGTCCCACCAAGATTTTTCCTTAAAGCAGTAACCCCCATTCCGTAAATAATTCCAAAATTAATTATTTTTGCCTTGCGACGCATTTCACTGTCTACTTTTTCTATTGGAACACCAAAAACAAACGAGGCCACCCCCGCATGGATATCCTTGCCTTCACGAAATATTTGGGTCATCTTTTTGTCTCCTGAAAGCATCGCCGCTACCCGAAGTTCAATCTGACTATAATCAAAGGCGCAGAGCTTGTGCCCCCCTGCCGCCACAAATCCATTTCGGATTTTTTTACCTAATTCTGTTTTTATAGGCAGATTTTGCAAGTTTGGATCTTGGGAAGAAAATCTGCCAGTCGTTGAACCGTTTTGTAAAAATTTAGCGTGCAGTCTGTCATCAGAGCCCACCATTTTAGGAATAACGTCAATATAGGTGGATAAAAGTTTTTGTAATTCTCGATAGGCCATTATTTCTTTAATAATTTTATTCTCATCTTCTAACTCTTCTAAAACAGAAATCTTGGTGGAATACGCCCCACTGGCGCTTTTTTTCTTGCTCGATTTCATTCCTAATTTCCCAAAAAGAATCTCTCCTAGTTGTTTTGGAGAATTTATATTGAATTCTGCACCAGCCATTTTATAAATTTTTTTTGTTAAACTATCTAACTCATTGTGATACTCTTTTGATAATTCTTTAAAATATTTCTGATTAATCAAGATTCCGTATTCTTCCATTTCTTTGACAATACTCATTATTGGAAGTTCTATTTCTTCATACACTTTACCCAACTTCTTTTCTTTTAGTTCTTTAAAAATAAATTCATAAGCAAGATCAAAGGAGTCTGCGCCCGTAAACATCAGCATATCTTCTAGTTGTGGATTGGGAATATCAGAATTAATAAGCCATAGTGCGATGCTGGCTTCTTGAAGACGATGCGAGTTCACCTCACCAGACCTGCTGGCCACCCTCCGCTTATCAATGAGAGGGGCTGGGAGTGAGGTCTGACCACTTCCTAGAAAATTTTTTAATCTCATAAACAAAGATCGAAATTCAAATAACGCAAAAATTTGTTCGATTTTTTTTGATTCAATATTTTCCCAAAAAGTTTTAACGGGTAATGAAAAATTTATCGGCGCATCTGTCTTGATAGTGGCGAGAGTTTTGGAAAAAAGGGCTTCCTCCTGACCTTCCTTTATTAGTTTCAACATTCTGTCTGTTAAACCGGTCTTGAGCAAAGTCGAAGGATTCTTGTCTAGTTGTTTATATATTTCCTCAACAGTACCAAAATTGACAATCAAACTTTTTGCTGTTTTTTCTCCAATGCCTTTAATGCCGATTATGTTATCTGATGGATCTCCTCGAAGACCTTTATAATCCGGTAAAAATTTCGGTTCAAAACCAAATCTTTCTAAAACTTTTTCTTCATCATATAAAATAGTGTCCGTGATCCCCTTTTTGAGAGTATATATTTGCACTTTTTTATCATCTACTAATTGCATCGTATCCATATCACCGGAAGCAATAATAATATTCAGTTCTCCGGCTAGCGGATTTATTTTCATTTTCTCAACTATTGTCCCTAATACATCATCTGCCTCAAAACCCGGGCTGTCATACATGGGAACATTAAAAGCATCGAATATTTGACGGGATTTTTTTAATTGCACTATCAGGGCATCGTCGGTCTTTGCTCGTTTCGCCTTATAACCATCATAAGCCTCATGTCTGAAAGTTTTCCCCGGCAAATCATAGCAAGCCACTATGTAGTCTGGTTTCAAATCAGTAATTATTTTCATCAACATGCTAGAAAGCCCATACAAGGCCCCCGTCGGCTCGCCTCGTGAAGATAAAAATTCCGGCAAAGCATGATAAGCCCGGTGAATAATGGCATGAGCATCTAGCAAAACCAGTGTTTTATTTTTATGAATATTCATCTTTGGCATTATGTAAATTATATAACTAATATGCTACAATTCATACAATATGACGGATTTTGATGAAGAAAAACAAAAAAAACAACTGGATGATCTGTATAAACAAGAAGAGGAAGATTTAGTGGCAAGTCTGGCGGAGACTAAATACAAACTTCCCTATATTAATCTTTATCAAGTTACTATTGATAATGAAGCGCTTCGAACCATGCCCGAAAAGGATGCCTTGGAGATGAAGGTGGCGCCTTTTAAACTTTCCGGGAAAAATGTTTTTGTTGCCGTGCGTTCACCCGGAGAAGATCTTTTAAAGGGACTAAAAGAAATAATAGCAAGGTCTGGCCTAATACCTGTTTTTTATATGGCATCAAACGCAAGCTTGCGTAAAGTTTGGGAGAGATATCGGGAGATTTCAATGGCAGAAAGTTCTAAAATAGGAGGACTAGACATTTCTCTAGAAGTTTTAAGAGAAACAACAAAAAAAATAAATCACATCCAAGACATAGAAAAATATACCAAAGAAGTTTTGGAAGGAAATAAAATTCATAAAATTTCTCGTCTGCTTGAGGTGATTCTAGCCGGAGCTATTGCCATTAAGGCTTCAGACATCCATATCGAACCAGAAAAGGATCAGGGGAGGTTGCGTTTGCGACTCGATGGTGTTTTGCAAGATATTAATTTCTTTGGATTAGATATTTATCATTTGCTCAATTCACGCATTAAGCTTCTCTCCGGCATGAAATTAAATTCAAAAATTGCTCAAGACGGACGTTTCAATATTATTGAAAAAGATGAAGAAATAAATATTCGCACCTCGCTAATCCCCGGCGCATATGGCGAGTCAATAGTCATGCGTATCTTGGATCCTAAATCAATCCAGCTCGATTTCGAAGAACTAGGAATTGAACCCTACCTTTTCGAAATTGTTAAAAACGAAATCGTAAAACCAAATGGATTGATTCTGGTTACTGGCCCAACTGGGTCCGGGAAAACAACCACTCTTTACGCTTTTCTGCGAAAAATTTATTCAACTGAAATAAACATCATTACAATAGAAGACCCAGTTGAGTATCATCTGCCCGGCATAACTCAAACCCAAATAAATTTGAGTAAAGGTTACACTTTCCCCGAAGGATTACATTCGGCTCTGCGCCAAGACCCGGACGTAATAATGGTCGGAGAAATCAGAGATGGAGATACGGCGTCGATTGCGGTACAGTCTGCCTTGACGGGACATATGGTCTTCTCAACTCTTCACACCAACAATGCCGCCGGTGTTATCCCTCGTTTGATCGACCTTGGAGTAAATCCAAAGATCATGGTATCCGCATTGTCCATCTCAATGGCTCAACGCTTGATTCGAAAACTCTGTAATTCTTGTAAAAAGGAAAGCGCTCCAAATGAAGAAGAGATAAAAATAATTAAAACAATTTTAAAAGGTATAAAAGAAGAAGGCAAAGATCTTCAGAAATATAATATTAAAGACAGCGAAACTTTAAAAATTTATAAAGCAGTGGGCTGTGAGAAATGCAACAGCACTGGTTATAACGGACGAATCGGAATTTTCGAAGCGATAAGGACGGACGAAGCAATTGAAAAAATAATCCCGGAGAATCCGAGTGAACGAGAAATAAAAAAAGTGGCAAGGACTCAAGGAATACTTTCAATGCGTCAAGATGGAATCGTAAAAATTTTAAACGGTACCACTTCTCTCGAAGAAGTAGGAAGCGTGGTAGATCTAAAAGAAGAATAGGAATTTCAGAAAAGTCTTGCGTCCTTGTGTTTTTGGAGTACTGATATTTTTCTGCTGAAAAATTCCTCGTACTCGGCACCGTCGTGCCGCCACAGTCTCCAAAAACACAAGGACGCAAG
>CAYIUH010000027.1:0-6943 GCA_964366625.1 uncultured Candidatus Saccharibacteria bacterium | reverse complement strand
ACAGAAAACAGGCCAGAAAAAGTTGGAATATGTCACCGAACAAAACCTCTTCGCTTCAAGGTGCCTGAAATACAAAGTTACAACTGGCACGAGCTAGTGTATGGGGATTTGTCAGCAGGTTCCGAAGCGTTGGACGATTTCATTCTAATAAAAAGCGATGGTTATCCAACTTACAATTTTGCCCATATCGTGGATGATATTGAAATGAAAATTTCAGTTGTTATGCGAGGAGAAGAATTTATTTCTTCCACGCCTAAATTTCTTTCGGTCTATGACGCATTTGGTCTCCCGCCACCCTTATACGCAACCCTACCTGTTATTTTGGGTTCAGATGGGAGAAAAAAATTAAGTAAAAGAGATGGCGCCAAAGATCTGTTGGAATACAAAGCCGAGGGATATCTACCAGACGCCTTTATAAATTTTCTAGCGTTTCTTGGTTGGAATCCGGGAAACAATACTGAAATTTTTAGTCGGGAAGAGCTTGTCAAGGTTTTCGATATTGAAAGAGTGCAGAAATCCGGCGCACAAATGAGTGCAGAGAAACTGGATTGGATTAACAAAGAACATCTGAAATTACTTCCTAAAGAAGAAGTAGAAAAAAACATTCTAGAATGGTTACCAGAGCCCCTAAGACGGTCTTCGGGGAAATTCCCCGAAGACCGTCTTAGGGGGATTCTTGGGATTATTTTCGAAAGAATTTCTAAATGGAGCGATGTTAAAGATATGGCTCTAGCAGGGGAGCTCGATTTCTTTTTTAAACAACCAGAATACGAAAGAGAAAAACTAATTTTTAAAAATTCCACCCAGGAAAAAATTTCTGAAAATTTAAAAATAATAATAAAAGCATTGGAAAATATTGATGAAAATAATTTCACTACTCTAAACATCAAAGACACTTTAATGCTCATTGCCAATATGGAGGGGAATAGGGGAGAGGTGCTTCATCCTGTGCGATATGCCCTCTCCGGAAGAGATAAATCCCCCGATCCTTTTATTATTGCCTCAATTTTAGGGAAAAATGAAACAATATCTCGTTTACAAAAAGCAATCTAGATTAATCTTGTTACTGGCGCTACTCTTGGCTCTTGCAACTTTGGTTCCCGTGTTTTTTTCTCATGCAGAAACTGTGGCAGAACTTCAACAAAAAATAAACCTGAAAGATGCGGACATTGAAAAACTGGAAAAAGAAATAGCTTCATATCAGGCAGAGCTTGGTACTTTGGCCAAACAGAAAACTTCTCTAAGCGGAACAATTAAAGAGCTAGATATTACGAAGAAAAAACTTCAAACAGACATTGCGGTAACTCAAAATAAAATTGATAAAACAAATTTAATAATACAGGGTCTGGGTTCGGATATACGAGGCAAAGAAGATATTATAGAAAATAATATAGATTCCATTGAGCTTGAAATAAGAAATATGAACGAGTTCGAACAGGGCGGTGTTCTCTTAACACTTGTTTCGAAAGAAAATTTTACGACTATTTGGAACGACATAGATAACATTATGACCGTCCGAGAAAAAATAATAGAAGAGATATCTCGACTGAAACAAGTAAAAGTAGAGCTTGAAGATACCAGACAGGTAAGCGTTGATGCAAAGAACGAACTTTTGGCGCTCAAATCTAAATTAGGCGATCAACAAAAAATAGTTATACAAAATACTAACGAGAAGAACAAACTTTTGCAACAAACAAAAAACAGCGAGACGGCTTATCAAAAGTTAGTACAAGAACAAACCGCAAGAAAACTCGCATTCGAAAAAGAGTTGCGAGAATTTGAATCTCAATTAAAATTCATTCTCGATCCGTCCAAGCTTCCAGGGCCCGGAGTGTTGAGCTGGCCACTTGATAAAATTTTTGTTACGCAAGAGTTCGGAGCAAAAACCGGACCGCATCGAACATATGCAAGTGGTCATAGTGGCGCTGACTTTCGGGCCAGAACGCCACTTCCGGTGAAAGCAATGGCAGAGGGTATGGTAAAGGGAGTTGGAGATACCGATACTACTTGCGCCGGTGTTTCTTTCGGTAAATGGATTTTTATTGAATACGGGAACGGTCTTTCTAGCACCTTTGCTCATCTTTCACTTATAAAAGTTAAAGAAGGACAGAAAGTAAAAAGAGGGGAGGTGGTGGGCTACACTGGAGGTACGGGCAGAGTTACGGGACCGCATCTCCATGTCTCGCTTTATGTTTCGAGCGCTGTTAGTGTGGGGACTGTACCAAGTAAATCTTGTCCCGGAAGAATCTTGAAGCAACCAATAGCCGCTACGAATGCTTATCTGGACCCAATGTACTATCTGCCACCGTATATACCTTCTCCATAATTTTTAAAATATTATATAATAAAAAATGACAATAAAAAATAAAAATAAAAATGGAGGATTTTTTCAACTAATAATATTAATTATTGTAGCTTTGTTTATTTTAAAATATACAGGTCTTACCATTGGTGATGTCGTTAATTGGTTTAAGACTACCTTCAGCGGTGTTTTTAGATAATTATGTAAACTATTTTATAGTATTGAGATTACTTTCTGCTTATAATTTCCGCATATGCTAGAATTACAAGCAAAATTTATTTTATTTAGGATAGAGGATATTATAACAGTACCGCAAACATATATTGTGCGACACGGCTACATTATATATAAAATTATCTACACGTGTCTGAAAGTTCATACCCTGCTCCCTCGGCTTCCTCACTTGTAACAAAGTAGATTTTATTTTCTTGTTTGATATTTTTTCCTCCAGCACAGCCCACTGGATAGTACTTGCTTCCTCTATTTGATGCAAAAAAATTTTTCCTCGAAGAAACAGGCGCAGTGTTTGTAGCTGAATTTGTGGCTGAAACAACATTTGCCTGTGTACCTGTTTGATTCAAATATTCTATTTCAATGCCTGAATTTTTACTTTCTTTTGATAGTCTACCTAGTTCAAATGCCCCCAATCCAACCAGAATTATTATGACTATTACCAGTATATCCTTCCCTTTTTCGCTTTCTAAAAATTGCTTGATTTTTCCCATAAAATTGTTTATACTGATTTTACCTATAAATTTAATATAAAACAATATGGCGCATAGAAAAGCCGGCGGAACCGCTAAAAATTTAAGAGATTCGAACCCTAAATACCTCGGCATAAAGCTTTCTGATGGGCAAAATGCGCAATCTGGCTCTATTATCGTCCGTCAGCGTGGCACAGTCATTTTAGCAGGCAGTAATGTCAGAGTGGGTAAAGACCATACCCTCTTTGCCCTTAAGCCCGGTATAGTCAAATTTAGCTCAAGACGCAAAACTTCCTTTAACGGCAAAACTCAAGCAAGGAAAGTCGTTAGTGTTGGTATCTAATTTAAATTCTTTCCACAACTAATTTAAATGATGACTTTTTGTCTTTGACAACAATCGGGATTTCAAATTCCCCTACTTCTTTGATTGGTTTTTCCAAGACAATAAATTCTAGCGCAATGTTTGCATGATGTTCTTCTTTCATCATTTCTACTATTTCTTTTTGATGAATGCCGGAAAATAGATGTCCCTTTTCATCCGCTTTTGCTTTAATATGAATAGTCTTGCCTTTTATTTCTTCTAAATTTTTTAAAAGTAAGGTCTCTTGCACTTCCCTTTCTATTTCAATTCCTTTCTTGCGTAATTCGAGCTCCATAAGGGCTTTGGGAGTTGCGGGTTCCGCAAGGACTTTGGGGAATAAAAAGTTCATTGCATAACCGTCATTTACGTTTTTAACATCATGCCTCTTCCCTACCCTCGGCACATCTTTTAGAAAGATTACTTTCATATTTTTAATTATTTTTTAAAATTACGATCGTGGCTTCTAACGGGATTCATCCCAGTGAAGCAGTAACTCCACCGCTTTCTCGAGTTGTGGATCTTTTTTTGCTTCGACATCTTCTTTTGTAACTTTGACTTCATAATCTGGAGTCAATCCTTGTTCGGTAATCAAATTTCCATTAGGTGTAAGCCACTTGGCTATTGTGATTTTTAAGATAGTATCCTTTGTTATTTTTATTGCTTCCTGAACAGACCCCTTACCAAAGCTTTTTTCTCCAACGAGCTTGGCGCGTCCGTGATCCTGCATGGCGCCAGCGACAATTTCAGAAGCTGAAGCAGAACCGTCGTTAATGAGAATAACAAATTTTAATTTATCGTTAAATATATTATAGCCCCGACTGCGGTAAATTTCTGGCTCTTTATTGTTGCCGTAATCTTCAGTCACAATTATTTTATCTCCTGACAAGAACCAGCTGGACATATCCACAGCTGCGTCCAGATACCCTCCTGGATTTCCTCGCAAATCAAGGATTAATTTATCAGTTCCTGTTTCTACGAATTTTTTCATTGCTTTACGGAATAAACTCGTAGAATTTGCAGAAAAGCTGTAAAGTTTTATAACAAAAATTCCATCCTTTCGGAGTTCGGTGTCGAGCGTTGGAATGTCGATAATGTCTCTAACGATTTTGATTTCTACCGGATCTCTTTCTTCCTCACGAAGAATTGTTAGCACTACGGTTGTGCCCACTTCCCCTTTTATTAAGTTAACAGCTTTTTCAATTCCCAGACCAGATGTGGATGTTTGGTCAATTTTTAAAATTTTGTCACCAGACTTTATATTGGCTCGATAAGCAGGAGTGTCTTTGAGAGGAGCAATAACTGTCAGTATTCTGTCTTTAATACCTACTTCCATTCCAACCCCGCTGAAATTTCCAGAAATTTCTTCTTCGAATGATTTTGTTTCTTCTGGGTCAAAAAATACGCTGTATGGATCATTAAGTGAATCCACCAATCCAGAGATGGCCCCATAAACTCTACCCTGATCAATGGTTTCGTCAGCCCTTGGATATTTCTCATTAATCGTATTCCATACTTTCCAAAAGGGAGAAAAGTCCGCAGTTGTGACAACTTCTACATTTTTATTAGATACACCCAGGGCCTTTTCTATTTCAGAGCGATTGTTGACGCCAATATACAAACCTCCGGCGAAGGATAACGCAACAAGCGCAATGACAAGGATATTTTGTCTTGTTTTAAAAAAATTTTCCATTATTAGGTTACATTATTTTTTGATTTATTTTCTCCAAAATCGTGATTTTCTGAAAAATTATCAAAAGTTTTACTTTCTTCTCCCCTCTTAATTTTCTCCTCTTTTAATGATAAATAACTCAAATAAACAAGTATTAATCCAGAAAGAGTTGTCATAATATCTTTCCAAGAATAAGGAAAGCCCAAAAACGGCAACAAAACTAGCCAAACGCTTAACACTAGAAACACTTGTGTCTTATGCATTAGTTCATTATATCGCAAAAAAAAGTTAATGCAAAGGTGTGTGTTGTTTTGCTATATTGATCAGATTCCTCATTAATTTGCAAAAGTGCTAATGGCGTTCGCCGTGATGGTGTCGTTCGGTACTTCAACATTGAAGTCCAGAATTTTTATATTTACATAAAGCAAAGAAATAATAATTACTACAAGCGCTACCCCCCTGCCTATTAGTTGCGGATGTTGAGTTTCAATTTTTATAAATATTGCCAAAAGAAGGGCTAGGATGATTAGAATTAATATTATTCCGTACACATAAGTCGCATTATGGCGTGGCGAAGTTACGGTTTTTTGAATAAATGATTTAATGTTTGATATTGTTGAAGGATTTTTTATTACTGGGATAGAATCCGCTTCTTCACCCAAAATCTGAGTTACGACAGGAGAAGTTATGGCTACAACTGTTGGTGGCGTCACAACTTCAGGCGGACTAGTTTCTTTGTCTGGTATTGATATTGGCTTTGCTGGTGTGGTTGGTTTTGGTGTGGGTGTTTCTGTCAGTGGCGCAATTTTAATTGGTGTGCCAAAAAGTTGCGCCACAAAGACTGTATTCTTGCCTTTATATTTACCATTAGCAATACCAATGCCAATTTCTGTATAATCTGCTTTTACAATATTTGCTCGATGCGTTGGAGAATTCATCCATGCTCTTGCTACATCTTCGGAGTCAAAAAAATTAACTGCTAGATTTTCCCCTGCTCGACTATAGCGGTAGCCGACTTTTTCAAACCAATACCAAGGAGTGATTCCGTTCGGACTAGTGTGGGCGAAATATCCATTAATTGCCATATCTTCTGCTTTCAATGTGGCGGCTTTTGCGAGAAGGTCATTTGGCACAAGAGGTGGCGCATTGCTTGCCTTACGTTCTTCGTTAGTTAGGGTTGTTAGAACCCCCGGCAACACAGCGGCAAGGAATTTCGTTTTATCGAAGATAATAAATATTTGAGCCAAGAATCCGATCTCAATAATAAAAACAATCAACAAGAAAATCATTACTGATCGCTGACGCAACAGATGGGGCTTGTATTCGTTTTCTTCATGAGGGATAAAATACTTTTTTATCCATTTAGACCAACCATTCATATGTATAATTATACCTTTATTTTAACTCAATGTCAAGATTGTTATTATTTTTTTCTTTTATAGTAATCCATAGAATAATCACAATACTAACTACGACATAAAAAATACTCACCCAGCGGAAAATTTGTTCTGGATAGGGAGCAAATAAATCCCCGGAGCCAGGATCTCCGTAAAAAATAAACAACAAGGTTGCCAGCGGGATGAACCATTTAGCAAACTTTTTCCAAGCAGGGATAGCTTGAGGAAGAAAAAGAAGAATTAAAAAAGTAAAAGCAAGAGCCGGCATGGAGTAAAAGAGGGGGAGCCCAACATTCCAATATTTATAACCACATGACACATCAAAAGTGTTGGTGTTTAAATTAAAATAACATAAACCGAATTCATGGTTATTGATAAACACAAAACCAATCCCCCAAAACACTAAAGACAAAAATAAAAAAACAAATACAGTTTTCTTTTTCATATAATATGTCTATTATACCACATTTTCACTATTTCAACCCCACAACCGTATTATATGTTCCACCA
>CAYIUH010000026.1:0-7217 GCA_964366625.1 uncultured Candidatus Saccharibacteria bacterium | reverse complement strand
TGTGATCTTGATTAAATAGCGAGTCGCCTGTTTCTTTATTGAAATTAGATTAAAGTTATCGGGGATTACGATCATGATGAGTCTAAAGAGGTATCCAAAGAAGAATTTAGCAAACTCCATAGTTCTCATTTTAAAAAATATGTTCTAGATGCAATCGAAAGGAAATTACTCGACCAAAAAATGGGCACCGCTTTTGATTTAGACGCTCTTGCAGCGCATCTTAAAATAGAAAATGATGAACTCTATAAATATTCTGGTCTCTCGACAATGCAAAATCGTTACCTGATGAAAAATGAAAAGCAAGCTCCACTTGAGACACCTCAATACTTCTGGATGCGAGTTGCAATGGGAATGTCTCTGAATGAAAAAGATCCAACCCTATGGGCGAAAAAATTTTATGACAAAATGTCCAAGCTAGAATATCTGTCCGCTGGGAGTTCCAACATCGGCGCCGGTGCTCCGCACCCGAAACTCTCTAATTGCTTTCTGATGGAAATTCACGACGACATGGAACACATCGGTAAAACAGTTTCGGATGTTTTACTTTTATCTAAAGCAACTGGCGGAATCGGACTTTCTGTCACCAAACTCCGAGCCGAGGGATCTGTCTTAAAAACAAATAATACGGTTTCTTCCGGTCCAGTTCCTTTTATGCATATAATAGACTCAGCAGTGCGCGCAGTGCAACGCGGAGGAAAGAAAAAGGGAGCGCTTTGTTTCTATATGGAAAACTGGCACTTAAATTTCCAAGACTTCTTAGATTTAAAACAAAACAATGGTGACGACTATCGAAGAACTCGCACTGCCAATACCGCTGTTTTTATTTCAGACGAATTTATGAAAAGAGTGCTAGATGGTGATGATTGGTATCTTTTTGATCCCAATGAGGTCAGAGATCTAAATGAACTTGTGGGAAAAGAGTTTTCTGAAAGATATAACGAATGCGTTGCCCTTGCCAGACAAGGAAAAATAAAAATGTTTAACGTAATCCCCGCTCGTCAACAATATAAAAACATTCTTATATCACTTGAAACAACTTCACACCCTTGGCTCACTTGGAAAGATTCAATAAATTTACGCGCCCTAAACAACAACACTGGCACGATTCACTGCTCTAATTTATGCACTGAAGTTACTCTGCCAACAGATAAAGATAACGTGGCGGTCTGCAATCTGGTTTCAATTAATCTTTCACAACACATCGTAAATGGACAGGTGGACTGGCACCGACTAGAGGAGTCTGTGCGATTAGCCACACGACAGCTCGACAACTTGGTAGATATAAATGAACTTCCAATACCAGAAGCAACACGTGCTGATTTTGAAAATAGAGCAGTTGGATTAGGATTGATGGGATTTGCTGATTCAATTGAACAACTTGGATATTCATATGAAGACAGCGAAGCGGCAGAGTTTGCTGATCAAGTTTTCGAATTCATTTCCTATATGTCAATAGACGAATCTGCCAATCTGAGCGTTGAACGAGGATCTTATAAAAATTTCAAGGGCTCCGGCTGGTCTAGGGGTGAAGTGCCAATAGATACTATCGCAAAATTAGAATCCGATCGAGGTAGGAACTTAACAGTGAAAAAAGAATCCGCAAGATTGCTTCCACTTCTTGATTGGAATACCCTCCGTGGTAAAGTTAAAAAAGGAATCCGCAATGCCACGCTTCTCGCCATTGCCCCAAATGCAAATATCGGACTTGTTGCGGGCACTTCTCCGGGTATCGATCCTAGATTTACTCAAATGTTTTCGAGAAATAAAATTTCTGGAAAATATCTCGAAGTAAACAACAACATGATGCAAGCTCTCGAACAAGAAAATCTTTGGGAGAAAACACGTGAAGCTATACTAGAAAATCATGGCGACATAGCGTCAATCTCTGAAATTCCGGATTATATTAAAAAAATATACAAAACTTCTTTCTCTGTCTCGCCTTATGCATATATCGAAGTAGCGGCTCGAGCGCAAAAATGGGTAGACATGGGAATTTCTCGCAATATGTATTTAGAAATTCGGGATATTAACGAAATCATGAATGTCTATACTACGGCCTGGGATAAAGGGCTAAAAACAACGTATTATCTTCATATGAAGCCACGACATACCGC
The DNA here is from genome assembly GCA_964366625.1 of uncultured Candidatus Saccharibacteria bacterium. GTDB lineage: Bacteria > Patescibacteriota > Minisyncoccia > Phycocordibacterales > UBA9973 > UBA9973. Next base: position 5,103 of record CAYIUH010000026.1, on the reverse strand, counting down.
CGAGCAATCCACCACCACCGTTAATAAAGCCGAGGCCTTGGGCAAGAAGGGCTTTGCGGTGTTGCGTGAAAAACTGCAACCCATAGAACCAAAAGTGGAAGAGGAAGTAGTAGAAATCGACCCGATCCATGATCTAGAAAATTTGAATGTTTCTCCCTTAATTATCGAAAAAGAAAAAGTGGGTATATTAAACATACACATTTCAGAAGATCCCCAAGAACAATTTTTATGCGAAGGATGTCAGTAATTTATTAATTTTTATAAGGGCTGACTTTACTTTTTCGAATGGTAACATTGCAAAACAGAAACCTCAGAAAAAACAAAGTCAGCCGAAATATGTATATATGATTTTAGGAAAAGCTTCTCCGACAGATATGAATTTACATCCCATGCATTACAAATGGGCTTACGACCTCTACAATCAGGCCGTCAGAAACAGCTGGTTCCCCCATGAAATCCCGCTTGGAGAAGATCTGGCTGACTGGAAAGCAATGACCGAGGACGAACGTCATGCTGTGGAATTCTTGATGGCATTTTTTAATCCAACGGAACTCATCGTCAATAGATCGCTTGCCTTGGGAATCTATCCCTATCTAAAATCTCCAGAATGTCATCTCTATATTGCTAAACAAATGTTCGAGGAAGCAAATCATTGTGTCGCCTTTGAATACGTACTAGAAACATTCCCGCTTGATCGAGATCGAGTTTATGGTGTACATCTTGAGATAGATTCAATCGTTAAGAAGGAAAATTTTGTAAATAAATATCTTATACGCATGACCGAAGATAATTTAAACATTGAAACAGCAGAAGGGAAAAAGGATTTCTTGCGCAATTTGGTGGCGACCAATATCGTCATGGAGGGAACTTGGTTTTATTCTGGTTTTATGGTTGCTCTCTCTTTCCGTCAGAGAAATCAGCTTCGCAACTTGGGCTCGATGATTAATTGGGTTTTGCGTGATGAATCTTTACATTTAAAATTTGGTATTCAGTTGATCCACACAGTCCTAGAAGAAAATCCGGAGCTCCTCACCGAAGAATTTGCCAAAGAAATTAGAGACATCATCATTGAGGGAGTCAGTCTTGAGGTTAATTACAACAAAGACATGTTTCCAAAAGGAATTCTGGGACTCAATGCTGATTATGTAAACCAATATGTGCAATATGTAGCCGACAGAAGACTGGAAGAACTGGGACTCGAGGCGCATTTCGGTGTAACCAATCCAGCCAAGTGGATGTCGACCGCCACCGATGTCTTCGAACTTGTTAACTTTTTTGAACAACAAAACACCTCTTACGAAGTAGACGCTCACGGGCACAAGGGAGAAAATACTAAAAAAAAAGACGAAAAATAAATTATTTTTTATACTCCGTTACTTTCCCCGCCTTTATTTCTATTTTATCGGCTTTTCTTAATTTTCCTAATTGAACTTTTGGAATTATATCGTAATGCTTTATTTTATCTAACTTTTTGTCTATATGCCAAAGATTATTTTTACTCATCTTCCACCCATCAGATAAAATTTTTAGATTAAACGGCTCTGAATATTGCCGAAGTGTTTTCGCTCCACTATCTAAGAAGTATTCGTGAAAATATGAGATTACCAATTCTCTGATATTTTTATACACTGGCTCACGATATCGCAATACAGCGTGGTTGGTTTTAGATAATGCTCCCCAGAAACCATTTATTTTAAACGGGGCAACAACGTGATCATAATCCCCTCTCGTTGCCTTTAAATGAAGCACGAGCGGTGGAAATCCATGAAGCGAAAGTATGTACGCTCCAAGCAATGCTCCTTCAAAACAATGCGCCTTGCCAGTTCGCAGAGTGTAAAGTGGTGACTTAAGAGTTTCTCCCCCTTTCTCAAAATTAAATGGAATTTTATTCAAAAAATCCTGCGCCTTGGCCGGAGTATTTAATTTTTTAAAAAGCAATTTTTCTTTTTTTGTAAAATCTATCATACTCTATGTTTGAAACTATTCTCCTATTCGAGCGAATTAGAGATTAAAATAAATAATGAATAAAATAATAAATTAGAAAAAATCATAAACATTTACTCAAATTCTGTGGTGGCGGGAGGTTTGGTTGTCCAATCATATAATACCCGTACAATTTTAGGATGTTTAACGAGAGCGCTGTTTATTTCTTCACAAACTTCCTGGGATAAATAAAATCCCTTAACAGTCATGAAATCTTTCGTCTCCACAGTGCGAACTGCAAAAGAATATCCATACACACGTCCATCACCTTTAACTCCGACAGTTTTTGTCCCCAAAAGAGCCACGATGGTTTGTGAAATTTTATTGTAAAGTTTGTGCTTCTTTAATATTTCTGTAACTTCATGATCTGCCTCACGAACAATATCTAAAAGTTCTGCCGTAACCGGCACACCCACTATCCTTAAATACAGTCCCGGCCCTGGAAAAGGCTGTCTGCCTGCCACGAGTTCTTCCAATCCAAAAATTCGCGCCATCTCCCTCACTTCAAATTTAAAAAAGTCGGCAAACGGCATGATTTCTTTAAGCCCAAGTTTTAAATCCACATTATGGTGAGTTTTTATCATTGCGGATTTGCCGGCGCTTCCAGACTCGATCAAGTCTGTGGCTAAAGTGCCCTGTATCATGTGCGTCGCCCTGTAAGATCGAGCAACCGCACGGAAAACTTCTCCGTAAACTTTTCTAAATTGTCTACGCTTTCCTTCTGAATCCGTAGTCTTGCCAAGTTCTTTTATAAATTTATTTTTATATTTAGTTACAACCGTTAGATTTATTTTTGCCCGCTTGGCAATCTTTTTAACCTTTTGTATTTCATCCTTCCGCACCCCGCCTGTGTCTATCAAGAATGTCTTTAATTGACTGCCTAGGGCTGGGGTCAATATTGCGGCCAGGGTCGTAGAATCTACTCCGCCGGAGACTCCCATTACGGCAATACTTTTACCTAAAATCTTTTTCGTATTTTCTCTAATTTCTTTGATTATGTCTTTTTTAAAGTAATCTTGCCTGGCGTCGCAAATTCTCCTTACAAAATTATTCAATATGATATTTTCATCCTCCGTTTCTTCCACCTCCGGATGAAATTGTACTGCATAAAACTTTTTCATCACACATTCCATTGCTTCTATTACCTTTCCCCTTTTTGAAGTCGCAACAATTCTAAAACCGTTTGGCGCTTGCCTTACCGAATCCCCATGAGAAGACCAAGCGTTGATTGATTTTGGCAGTTTTTCAAAAAGGATGCTCTTCTTCAAAGAAACTTTGACTGGTCCATATGATTTGCCCTCCTTTACATGGTGAACGGTTTTTTTGTCATGAATGTAAGCCAGCCACTGCATACCGTAACAAATCCCCAGAAGAGGTACGCCGAGATTGAGCAACTCTTTTTCAATTTTAGGCGCATTTTTCTCATAAACACTTGCGCTCCCGCCTGAAAGAATTACACTCTTTAACCCATTTTTGTTTTCCTTAATCCACCCTGGAGATTTTGAGGGCGGGAGAATAATCGAATGAAAGCCCAAATAACGCAGACTTCGTCTAATGATTTCTGTATATTGAGAGCCCAGATCAATTATCAAGATTTGGGGCTGGGTATTTTGCATTTACTTCAATGTAATACTATTTATAATAACAGGATCTATGGGTCTGTCTCCTTGGGTTGTTGGAATATTTTCAATCATTGTTACAACATCCATACCAGACACCACCTTTCCAAAAACAGTGTGCTTGGCATCTAGAAAATTATTTGCGTTAACATTTATAAAAAATTGCGAGCCGTTTGTATTGGGACCGGCATTGGCCATAGCAATAGTGTCAACATCGTTTTTATTGTTTGGTCCTATTTCATCTCCAAACTTGTACCCTGGACCACCGGTTCCCCAGAGATCCATTTTAGAATCATCCTTGGTCAGAGGATCTCCACCCTGAATCATAAAACCTTTGATAACTCGATGAAACTTGACCCCATTGTAGAAATTTTCTCCAGCAAGTTTGATAAAATTATCAACTGTGTTGGGGGCTTGTTCCCCATAAAATTCAATTGTTATGTCCCCTTTATTTGTATGCAGTGTTGCGCTTGTCGTCTTTGTCATATTTTCTTCGTTATTTAATTTAATAATATTATCTTCCTCGCTCACTATCCCCTCAAATTCTGTTTCTTGATCTAATGTTGAATCAAAACTACCCACAGCGTCAACGTTTCTATCTTCTGTTATTACGCTGTTGTCATTCCTCGCCATAAACCATGCTCCGGATACGATCACCAATACCGCAACAATAATACTTATATATTTATTCATTTATTTTTAATTAATTTCTTCTTTGTAAAAATTTACGACCAATAAAACTGTAATCAATGAAAGAAAACCGGTAAGCGCCAACATCGGTATTGAAATATACCCACCAAATTCTGAAACCAACCGTTGAACGCAGGACACTCCGGTAGCGTCACAGGGCGCAGAACTTGGATTAAAATAATAAACAAAATTCAAATAAAGAGCATCTATAAGACCAGCGACCAGGAGCGGCAAGGAATACCAGAAGACATTCCGATCTTTCTTGATCCACGCCACGCCAAACAAAAAAGTTTGCGGAAATAAGAATATTCTCTGTATCCAGCAATGAAAACATGGCGCATAATTTAAAACTTCGGAATAAAAAATCGAGAACGCCATAGGGACCAGCGACAAGAAAAAACCTAAAACAATAAAATTGTCTTTAATAAATGCAAGATATTTATTTCCCTTCAATCCCAAGAAAAGAAGCAGAATAGTAACAACAACAAGAATTTGTAAAACTATTGCTCCAACTCCTAAAAACAAATTAAAATAATGTACTGTATCGGGGTTCATATGTTTTATTGCGCCGGACTACTGTTTTCAGTCTCTGGAGTTTCTTCTACTGAAATAATTGCTTCACTTTGCGCATCCGGTAAAGGACAGGAAGTTTTCTGGGCTAGTGTTTCCAGTGGAATTTCTCCAGTCATGCGTGTTTGATCCGCAAATTCCCATGTTGGATAGCTAGAAATATTTTTCTCAACACAAATCTGCAATTGTCCGGATCCATCGGCAGTAGAACATTCTTCATAGGGAAGAAGTTTCGCCGAAG
>CAYIUH010000025.1:0-7500 GCA_964366625.1 uncultured Candidatus Saccharibacteria bacterium | reverse complement strand
TCATGTCTTTGATCTCAGCTAGCTTTTCTTGTTTAGATTGATTGAGTCCAAGATGAGCTGTGTGTTCGTCTCTACTCATACCCATTTCTTCCGCAGTCTGTGGAACAACCAAGGAATATCCTAGTGGCTCTAGTTTTTTATTAAAATGATGTGGATTTGTTTTACTGCCATCAAAAGAAATTTTTGCATTTTCAGTTCCATTATTTACTGATATTTCTTGTACCCCTTCAACTTTCTTCACAGCTCTTTCGATGATACTGGCACAGGAAGCACAGTGCATTCCTTTGACTTTGTATGTTTGAACTATGTTCATATTATTTACGTTTAAGCTGGTAAACTTTTAAAATTTCCTTTGTGGCTTTATCAGTCTGCCCACTCTTGATTTGATTAACTACGCAATGCCCTAGATGTCCCTCCATAAGAGCGTCCTCGATATTTGAGAGACCCTGTTTTATGGCAGAAGTTTGAGTAATGATATCAATGCAGTAGGCATTCTTCTCTACCATATTTTGTATACCCCGCACCTGACCTTCCAAAATCTTTAATCTCCTTGTTAGTTTTTGTTTATTTGTTTGCATATCTTAAGTATATACCCCCAGGGGGGTATTGTCAACCGCAACTGTGGAAAATTGAATTTTCTCAAATGGGGACCCCCCCCTAGCATATACCTGCCTTCTACATTATTTAGAAAAAATTGCTATAATATATTGGTGGAAAATTTAAAAACAAAAATGAGTACAGGGGGGCTTTCTCAAATTGTTTTACGAGTGGGAATTGGTTTGGTAATAATTTGGTTCGGCTTACAGCAGGTTACTAATCCATCCGGCTGGACTGCGTATCTGCCGTCATTTGTTAAAAGCTTGCCTTTAAGTGAAATAAGTTTTGTATATTTAAATGGATATTTTGAAATAATTTTTGGGGTATTGATGATTGCGGGATTTTATTTAAGAATCGTTGCGCTTTTATTGGCTATCCACATGGCCGGCATTGTATTTTCTGTGGGCTATAACGAAATAGGCGTTCGTGATTTTGGAATTTTTATTGCATTGGTTTCGATTTTTTTATATGGAACTAAGTGATAAATTGGAAGTAAAATTCCGCCTGGATGAAAAGCAGAAAAAAGCTCTAAGAAAATTAAAGCTTTTTTCTGTGACTGATCTCTTGTATCATTTTCCCGTCAGATATAGCGACATAAGCGCAATTCGTAAAATTAATGAATTGACTCCAGGTGAAAATGCCACAGTGTACGGTAAAATTTCCAAACTCAAAACCAAAAAGGGCTTCCGCTCTAAAATTCCGATGGCGGAAGGTGTAATCGAAGATATTTCTGGAAAAATAAAAATAATTTGGTTCCATCAAGCGTATTTGGCAAAGATGCTCCATGAGGGTAGCAACGTAAAATTAACAGGCAAGGTCACAAAAGGTAAACATGGTATCTATTTAGCAAATCCAGAATTTGAAAAGTTGCCCAATATGCCCATTGATACACACGATGGTCTTTTCAAAAAAGAAACATCTCCGACCAACATCAGCATGTCAAAGATGCCCTTTGACACAGGACTATCTTACCCTATTTATCCTGAAACAAAGGGCATAACTTCCAAGTGGTTCTATCATAGAATAGAGGAAATATTAAGAGAGAAAACCCTGGACAACATTGTCGACTATATCCCGGAATACATTCTTAAAAAATACAATCTCCCAACATTGAAAACGTCACTTGTCTGGATTCATAAACCCAAAAACAAAAAAAACTCAGAGAGCGCAAAAAAAAGATTTGCTTTTGAAGAAGTCTTTTGCATTCAGTTAGAACGTCAGCACGATAGATATGAATATAGAAAAAATAAATCTTTTCAAATAGAAAATAAAAACAAGAATGTGCAAGATTTCCTAAAACGTTTTCCTTTTAAACCAACCAAATCTCAAGAAAAATCCATCAAGGTTGTCTTGGAAGATATGGTCAGAGATATTCCTATGTCTCGCCTTCTTGAGGGAGATGTGGGATCTGGAAAAACAGCCGTAGCGGCTACGGCAAGCTATGCGACAGTTACAGAGCGCCCTAATGGTCAGAATTTTGGAAACTTGCAAGTTGGGTATATGGCGCCAACAGAAATATTGGCAATTCAACATTTCGAATCTTTTATAAAATATTTTCAATATCTACCGATCAACATCGGACTCATAACTGGGTCAGGATGTCGGAAATTTCCATCGAAAACAAACCCAAATACTTGGACAACAATCAGTCGAGCGCAACTTTTGAAATGGGTGAGTAATGGAGAAATGCCAATACTCATAGGCACACATGCATTAATTCAAAAAACTGTTAAATTCAAAAATTTGGCTCTCGTTGTAATAGACGAACAACATAGATTCGGCACAGCTCAAAGAAAAAAATTCGTGCATCGAGATGCAAAAGGAAGCGCCAGCGCTCCACATCTTCTTTCAATGACCGCCACTCCCATACCCCGCACCTTGGCGCTTACAATCTATGGGGATCTAGATTTATCACTTTTGGATGAAATGCCAGAAGGGCGTAAAAAAATCATCACAGAAATTGTCACACCCAACAAAAGAAACGAAACTTATGAGAAAATAAAGCAAGAATTAAAAAATGGCAGACAGCTTTATGTTATCTGTCCGAGAATTTTCGAGGCAGAAGATGTTGCGGAGCTTGCCCTAATTTTCCCTCCCTACGTACCGCCAAGCGGAATTCCTCGCTCGGAAAAATTGAGGCAAGCTCCGCAACAAAAGAAAAATTTCGGAGTTCAAGCAGAAGCAGAGACAGAAATTTCTTTACTGGGTGTCTCGCAGACTGACGACCCGAGAGGCAGCGCTCTGCGAGCACGCAGAGACAGCGACCCAGTAAAGGAATATTCTGTCGGAGCAAAACTTGAAATGAAATCAGTCACAACCGAAGCCAAGAGATTAAAAAAAGAAATTTTCCCAGAATACGAGATAGCAATTCTTCACAGCAAAATGAGTAAGGAGAAAAAAGAAAAAGTGATGCAAGAATTCACAGAAGGGAAAATAAATATCCTGTGCGCAACATCAGTAGTAGAGGTTGGCGTAAACGTTCCAAATGCAACAATGATAATAATCGAAGGGGCAGAACGATTTGGCTTGGCCCAACTTCATCAACTCCGCGGACGGGTCATAAGAAGCACTCATCAAGCGTATTGCTATATTTTTGCGGAAACAAAAAGTAGCAAAACCATAGCAAGACTGGAGGCCTTAAAAACAGCGAAAAATGGCTTTGAACTTGCCGAGCTAGATCTGACACTTCGTGGCGCAGGAGAATTGGGGGGAACGAAACAATGGGGTATCACCGACCTAGGCATGGAAGCAATAAAAAATATCAAAATGGTTGAAGCCGCTCGAACTGAAGCCACACGTCTGATTAATGAAGATCCTGAACTTTTAAAATGTCCTCTCCTAAAGCAAAAAGTGCGTGAGAAAGCTGGGGAATTTCATTTTGAATGAAATAAAATTCAATTAATTTAGATTTATTTTTTCTGCGCCAACTGATGTAAAATTCGACAGGGCTCGACAATACGTGGGTCAATTATATTGTAGAAGGCATTCAATCCCTTACGATGCACCGTTACAAGATGCGCATGTCGTAGAAGCGCCAAATGTTGCGAAACATTGGCCTTGCTAATGCCGAGTTCCTTCACTAAAGTTTCCACTGGCATTTCTTGTTCACGAAGAAGATTCAAAATTTCTAATCTTTTTGAATTAGCTAAAATTTTATAAGTCAAGGCATTCCGCTCATAAGCCCTGCGAGGTAGAGGTCTTTTTATTTTCATACTCACTGTCATATAAAAAGTATGCAACAAGTTGCGAGAAAATGCAACTAATTATTTTATGTATATCTGGGCTTTTTCTCTGTGTAGCCTTCTTGATAATTAGCAAAACGGGCCAGAGCATACAGAGCGCTCGAAAGTCTATTCAAAAAAATTAAACTCATTTCACTGACTTCACATTCTTTTCTATCTTTAATACTCACACATCCTCTCTCAGTTCGACGAGCTACTGCGCGCGCAATGTCTAAATACGCTCCAACCTCTCCTCCACCGGGAATAACAAACGAATTAATTGGCGGCAAAAGCGTTTCAATTTCATCAATAACTTTTTCTAGAAAACACACTTGTTTCGAGGTGGCTTGCATCTTTGATCCCCCGACTTCCGCTTGTATAGAAAAAAGACTGTTACCAAAATTATCTAAAATGTCTTCATAGCTTGTTCGTACATTTTTTATCATTAGAGAAATTTTGAATTTTCTGGACAAAGCTTTCGCATATCCAAGCGTTGAATTGAGTTCATCCAACATCCCTAGAACTTCAAAGACAAAACACGACTTCGAAAATCTCACGTCTTTCGGACAATCAAATAATTTTGTCGTTCCTCCATCTCCCTTTTTTGTATATAACATAAAATTTACACTTCACACAAATCTGCAACACAAGCGAGTTCTTTTTTAACTTCTGTTTCATCAACTTTTTCATAAGTTACAATTTTAGAAAAATCTAAATGCTCTACTTTCTTTAACATTTCTTCGTATTTTTCTTTATTAATTTCTTCATAGGGAGCAAGTTGATAAACGTGGTTGGAACGTGGCAAGAAAGACAACCCGCCGACCAAATCCCAGTTTTCATAAACCCAGTTGGCCACTGCAAGCCACTCTTCATCGCCGACTGATATAGTTACTGATGGATTATGTTCGGTATAATTTTCTTTTACCATTTTCCAATGCTCAAGTTGCGCAAGTGCAGTTAAATCATTTTTACAAATTGCGCCCTTTGGAGCTTTTACCGGAAATTCGAAAATAAAAGTTGTAGCATTCTCTACTGTCTGCCCTACCTCTCTGAAATATGGCATCCCCTGATCTTTAAGCATTTTAAACAGCGCATCGGTAGCAGAAATACGAATCCGACGAATGTAATACGGTGCATGTCGTGGATGCATGCCCGAAGCACAATCAACTGTCTGTGATACAGTGCCAGAAGGTTTTACACAAGTTATGCAAGTCGAGCTCGTTATTCCGAAACGCTTTGCGTATTTTTTATTAACTTCAACAGCTTTTTGTCTTAATTTTTCTAAAACTTTTTGATCACGTACCGCTTCACAATCCCATTGCCCAGTTATGGATACACCGAGCAATCGTTCTTTCTCACAATTTTTTCTCCATTTAACGGAAAGATAAGGAAAGTATGTTAATGTAGATTGATAAGTCCCTAGAATGGTTGCTAGATGAATCTTTTTCAAAAGTGTTTCTTCGGTATCTTCTGCTCTAGCAACAACTTCTGATAAATTACAAAACTGTTTTGATTGTAAAATGATTTCCCCGCATGGATTAGTCCCAAGGCTTGGCAATGCCTCAACCCACTGTTTAAGCCTACGCTTCGGTAATGTCTTTGATAAACCTCCACGATTAAAAATTCCTCTCTCCCCACTCCCGCTTTTCATAAGCGCAATCCACTCATCTAAAAATTCTGAAGTAGAAGGTTTCGATACATAAACCGCTGAGTTGTTAGCAAGCATCCTTTGAGCCTGTGTATTGTAGAACTGTCCCTTTTTTGAGTCTCGTATTGCTTCATCATCTAAGTCTGAGAGAGAGATCATAGCGCTACGCCTGACCCCACCAGAGACAACGCACTCGCCAATTTTGCAAATAATATCATGAGCATCTATGTTCGATAAACGTCTTCCTTGACGACGTAGAATTCTTTCTCGACTAAAATCTAAAAGAGATCGCAACGGTTCAGGTCCTGAACTCTTGCCTCCCATGATTTTAAGCGGAGAACCAGCTGGACGTATTTGAGAATAATCAAATGCAATATCTTTTCCATCGTACCAAGTCTTAAGCCCAAAAGCAAAAGCGTCGGCCCAACCCTCCTTGCTGTCAGGAATAAAATACCTAGGTAAAACTTCCCCCGTTTGTTTCTTGATCTGAGGTAGCGCCTGAATATTTTCGCTCTCTACCGACCAACCAACCCCCACACCACACATGGATATATAAATAATTTCTGCAAAATCTTGAAAGCATTTAGGCGCAATAAAGGAACAATTATATGCACACACATTGGTTTTGCGAGCCGCCTTACCAGCAAATTGTAAAAGTCTCATAGAAGGCATTATTTCTTGATTCAAAATTGCTTCACGAATTTCATCATATTCAAGGTTGGTAAGTTTTGAGCCCAAATTTTCATGCATAAAACCCATATAACGACCAACTGTCTCTGTCCATGTCTCCCTCCTGCCCTCTTCAGCAATCCATTTTGCGTAAGTTCTATAATACACAAATTCTGCCAAGGAATTTTTAAAATATTTTTTACTCAAAGTAACTAAATCACGCACTTTTTCAGGAATAAAACCAATTTTTTGTCTAATTTCTGCACGGTTTTTTCGATATAAAATATATGATTTGGCAGTTTGAATAAAATTAGATGATATTAATTCATTCTCCACAATGTTCTGAATCGTCTCAACGTTGGGAATGAAAACCTTTATCTTTTTTTCTTTTTTAAAAAGAAAGAGCGCATTAAGAACGTTAAAGGATACTTTCTCAGCATCTGCTTCTTCGCCCTCCCCACTAGCATGCATAGCTCTCAGGATGGCTCTTAGAATACGCTTCTCGTCAAATGGAACGATCATTCCATTTCGTTTCTCTATTTTCTGTAATGAAATAAATTTCTTTCTATTCCTCATAAAATTCAAAATTTATGTATTTTTTATATTGAATATCCTTAATAAAGAGATGTTTTTCAATTTTTCATTTTTAATTACATAATGATAAATTGCCGGGCTCAATATTAAAGCAAAAGAAACATTACCAAGAAGATGCCAGAGGGTAAATGGAATTTGTCCCATTAAAGCTTCCATAAATGATTGCTGGAAAAAAAGCGGACCAATGGACAAACCAGTCACCGCATCAAAAAACAAAGTCCCTAGAATCGCAAAAAATGCATAATCAAACCGTTTTGGCTTTTTATTTTTGAAAAAAAATGAAGCTCCCAGTCCTAGCGCTCCATATGTCCCTGCTACTAGAAAAGACCACATTCCAAAGTGAGAAGTTAAAATATCAAATATTAAGATATTAAAAAATGCAAAAAGAAAACCCGCAAAAGATCCATATACCTGACTAAAGGGCATTTGGGTAGCAAGTATTGGCTCAACATTTGGGGGTCGAAAAGGAATAAGACGAATCAAAAAACAAATAACAAATCCAAAAATAAATTTAAGCCAATTCTTTTTATACATTTCCATAAAATTATCCACAACTTGCTTTATTAAAATAGAAAATTAGTGTATAATATGTGTAGTTGCATAGTTTCGCAACTATTAAACTATTATACACTATGGTGGTCGCCTTGTGTAAAGTGGATAACTTAATTATCAATATTAGAACACAAAATTAAAATATGGAAAATAAAAAAATGGAATGGATTTTACGTATTGCAATCGCAGGAGAATTCATTGGGCATGGAGTTTTTGCTG
>CAYIUH010000024.1:5979-7855 GCA_964366625.1 uncultured Candidatus Saccharibacteria bacterium | reverse complement strand
GGAGATTTCGCGCAGATCACATTGAAGATAAAAAAAAGTGTCCCGAGTGTGGTGGTGAGCTGGGCGAGATGCGTCAATTCAACATGATGTTTAAGACCACAGTAGGTTCTGTGGATGGCGACGACACAACTGTATATATGAGGCCAGAAACAGCGCAGGGGATGTTTGTTAATTTTAAAAATATTATTGATTCTTTTCATCCTAAAATACCTTTTGGCATAGCGCAGGTCGGCAGAGCATTTAGAAATGAGATAGCGCCGAGAGATTTCATTTTTCGTGTTAGGGAGCTTGAGATTATGGAATTTGAATATTTCATTACTGAAAAGGAATGGCAGAAAAAATTTGAATATTGGCGGAAGCAAATGCATGAATGGTTCAAATCTCTCGGTTTCGGTACTGAAGATATAAAAGAAGTGGAAATCGGAGATAATGATCGAGCGCATTATTCAAAGCGTACAGTGGATTTTCATTTTAAATTTCCACATAAATTTGATGAAATAGGAGGGTTGGCTTATCGAACAGATTTTGATTTACAAAATCACACAAAGCACAGTGGAGTGAGTTTAGATTATTTAGATCAAAATACAAATGAGAAATTTGTGCCCCATGTGCTCGAGCCCACTTTTGGTTTAGGGCGACATGTCTTAGCAGTTCTATCGAAAGCTTATACTGAAGATAATTTAGATAAAGATGTGCGTGTTTTCTTAAAATTTCCTTCCTATCTAGCCCCAATAAAAGCTGCTGTTTTTCCATTACTCAAAAACAAACCCGAGCTTGTTAGTAAGGGTAGAGAAGTTTACGAAATATTAAAAAAAGAAATTCCACAAATAATGTGGGACGATAATGGCAACATTGGCAAACGCTATCGCCGACAAGATGAAATAGGCACGCCATTTTGTATTGTAATAGATTTTGATACTCTTGCAGATGATACGGTGACTGTGCGTGATCGTGATACCGGAGAACAGGAGAGGATAAAAATAAAAAGTTTAATAACTTACATTAAAGAAAAAATAAGTTGAAATGTTATAAATTATGCTATCGCAGAAAGTATAGCAAATTAAGTGTCTATGCAATTCTCAAAAAAAGTTTTAAAAAATGGTTTGCGAGTTGTTACTGCGCCGATTAAAGACAATCCTACGGTAACGGTATTGGTGCTTGTGGAAGCAGGATCAAAATATGAAACCAAAAAAATAAATGGCATCTCGCATTTTCTGGAACATATGTGCTTTAAGGGTACCTTAAGACGACCCAGGGCGGTGGATATTTCCAAAGAACTGGATGGTCTCGGGGCTCAATACAACGCTTTTACCGCTCAAGAATATACAGGTTATTATGCTAAGTCTGACGCTAGGCATTTTCGGCAAATTTTTGATATCGTGTCTGACATTTACCTTAATTCAACTTTTCCTGAAACTGAGATACAGAAAGAAAAAGGTGTAATTATTGAAGAGATAAATATGTATGAAGACATGCCCCACCGGCATGTGCAGGACTTATTTATGAAGTTACTTTATGGAGATACTCCGGCGGGGTGGAATATTGCGGGAGAGAAGAAAAATATTTTGAAGATGCGACGTAGTGATTTTGTGAAATATAAAAAAGAACATTATCTACCGGAAGCTACAGTGTTAGTAGTCGTAGGCAACATAACCGAGAGGGAGGTTTCAAGAGAAGTAAAAAAAGTTTTTGGTCATATTAAACGTGGCAAAAAAGGCAGTAAAACAAAAGTAAAAGAAAAACAAACAAAACCAGAAGTTTTATTGAATTTTAAAAAGACGGATCAAACTCACTTCGTGCTCGGAGTGCGTAGTCATGATTTATTTAATAAAAAAAGTTCTATCTTGTCTGTGTTAAGTGGAATATTAGGGGGTGG
>CAYIUH010000024.1:0-5969 GCA_964366625.1 uncultured Candidatus Saccharibacteria bacterium | reverse complement strand
GCCGGTACCTCGATTATTACCCCGGCCCCTGAGGTCTAGAGTTTTCGCTCCACTTCCTGCAGATCTGGGGGTGGGATATTATGTAAGGGCTTATAATGATGCCTATACTGATCACGGGGTATTTCAGATTTCTGCCGGAGTAGACAACAAGAGAATTATTGAAGTTATAAAGGCAGTACTGGAAGAGTGTAGAAAATTAAAAAATCATAAAGTAGATTCTGAAGAATTAGATAAAGTAAAAGAGTGTCTGATAGGCAACATGAAATTGTCTTTAGAGTCTAGCGACGACATTGCTAATTTCTATGGTGGACAAGAACTTTTAAAGAAAAGGGTAAAGGGGGTGGAACAGAAAGCTAAAGAAATTCATCAAGTTACATCGAGTCAAATACAGAGTCTTGCTAGAGATATTTTTAAAAACAACAAACTCAACCTTGCTCTGATCGGTCCATCAAAGGAAAAATCCAAATTTACCAAAATTCTGAAATTTTAACTTTTTAAACCAGGTTTAACTTTTAGTGTCTTTGTGTTATTATGTTTCTATGTTCGGCAACCATAATACCACCTCAATTTCTATAAGTACTGAAAGCATGATTCGTATTGTCCTCGTTGGTTTGGGCGTTCTTCTTTTATGGATTTTACGAGAACTAATTCTCGTAATTTTGACCTCCATTGTGATTGCATCCTTTGTCGAATCCTCCGTTCCTCATTTTAGGAGATTTGGTATTGGTAGAGTTTTTGGAATTGTGATTTTATACGCTGTGTCACTCCTTGTCCTGGCTGGACTATTTTATCTTTTTGCTCCGCTTCTGATAACGGAAATTTATAATTTTTCCGGTTTTATTTCTGATTATATTCCCGATGTATCATTCTTGAATTATTTCCAGAATGAAGCATTCTCTGGCGCTAAAGACATCGTCGGTTCTTTATCCTCTAATTTCTCTATCGGAAATCTTCTGTCTGTCTCCAAGGCCTTTATCCAAAATCTTTCTGGTGGATTCTTTTCTGCTCTATCCGTTGCATTTGGCGGTATTTTTAATCTCTTTTTAATAATTCTTATTTCTTTTTATCTTTCAGTTCAAGAAAAAGGAATAGAAAATTTCTTGCGCTTAGTAACTCCTATTAAATACGATGACTATATTGTAGATCTCTGGGAACGTTCACGCAGAAAGATAGCTCTCTGGCTAAAGGGACAGGTGGTGCTGGGTATGGTTGTCGGAGTTCTGACGTATTTGGTACTTTCTCTGCTTGGGATAGATTATGCGTTATTGCTTTCCATTATTGCGGGCGTGATGGAACTCGTTCCCTATGGAATTCTAGTGGCCCTGATTCCTGCTTTTTCCTTCTCCTATCTTTCTGGGGGGATTTCTTCGGCCCTGATGGTTTCCGGAGCATATTTGATTATTCACCAGTTTGAAGTTTTCCTTTTTGCTCCATTGATTATTAAAAAAATTGTAGGACTTTCGCCGATTGTCATTATTCTTTCGGCCTTGATTGGTTTTGAGCTAAGTGGTTTCTGGGGTATGTTGCTGGCTATTCCAGTTGCCATTATTGTCATGGAATTCTTGGATGACATTGAAAAAGATAAAACTCTAGCTCGCAGTAATAAATGATAATAAATAATGAAAAAAAGTTTTTATATTACAACAACTCTTCCATATGTAAACTCAGATCCGCACATTGGTTTTGCTATGGAAATAATCCGCGCAGATGTTGTCGCTCGGGCGAAGATATTGGCGGGGTATGAAGTTTTTTTCAATACTGGCACGGATGAACATGGCGCAAAGGTTTTTGCCGCTGCGGCAAAGGCAGGAAAAGATGCTCAAAAGTACGTGGATGAATATGAAAAGAAATTTCGTGGGCTTGGAAGCTTGCTTGGCATTTTAGAGAATGTTCATTTCATTAGAACGACTGATCCACATCATAAAAAAGCAGCGCAAGAGTTCTGGAAGAGATGTAAGGAACGTGGTTATATTTATAAAAAAATATATAAAATGAAATATTGTGTCGGTTGTGAATTGGAAAAGACAGATAGTGAATTAGATGATGATGGCAAATGTCCCATCCATCCCCAAAATAGAATTGAGCTAATCGATGAAGAAAATTATTTTTTTAAATTTTCAGCATTTCAAGAACCCCTTCTTCAGTTGTATGAAAAGAATCCAAGTTTTGTTTGGCCAGAAACTCGCTTTAATGAAATAAAATCTTTTGTCCAGAATGGACTGGAAGACTTTTCAATTTCTCGCTTAAAATCAAAAATGTCTTGGGGCATATCAGTCCCTGGAGATGCAAATCATGTAATGTATGTTTGGTTTGATGCCTTGGTTAATTATATTTCTACACTTGGCTGGCCGGAAGATCAAGAAAATTTTGAAAAATTTTGGGTAAATGGCACACCCATGCAATATTGTGGAAAAGATAATCTGCGCCAACAGTCGGCGATGTGGCAGGCCATGCTCATGGCTGCCGGGTTGCCACCCTCTCACTTTATTGTGATCAATGGTTTCCTAACTGGCGAAGGCGGAGTTAAGATGTCTAAATCTTTTGGTAATGTTACTAATCCTTATGACCTCGTTAGAGACTATGGCACTGATGCAGTTAGACTTTTTTTCTTAAAGGATGTTAGTCTTTTTGAAGATAGTTCATTTACAATTGAACGATTTAAAGATTCATATAATTCAAATTTAGCAAATGGATTAGGTAATCTAGTAAGCCGTACCATGACTTTATCAGAAAAATATTTAGAAAAAGCCCCAGAGATTCCTGGATGGGATGATATGCTGGGATATTTTGATGCACTTGAAAGATACGATATCAAAGAGTCAGTGGATAAAATTTGGAACGAAATAGCGGAATTAGACAAATTTATCCAAGAAGTTGAACCGTTTAAAGTTATAAAAATCGATGAAAAAAAGGGCAAAGAATTAATCTCTGACATAGTTCTTCGTTTATTTACCATTGCCAGGAGACTAAGACCAGTGCTTCCCGCAACCAGTATTGCAATAAAAAATTTAATTAGAGAAAACAAAAAGCCCGCCAAACCTTTATTCCCACGCAAAGATTAGCGCCTAAATAGATTATGGATGGATTTAATCCAACAGCAGCATTTAAACTAGAAAAAATAAATACTTCAAAAAGTAATCCAGAAGACGGTGTTTTTGATTTTGAAAAATATCGTTATGATTTAGCACAGGCCCTCCGTTCTATACGTAATGGTAATAAAGAAAAGGAGATAGCTCCTGATCTTAAGGCGGCAGAGCAATACCTTGAACAGGAGAGAATCAAAAGTCGATATATTGTTGCTCTAGAACTGCACAAAAGAAAAGAGAATGAATTAAGGAAGAAGGATTATGAACACAGGATAGATCTTTTAATACAAGAATACAATGCGTACATGGCGGAAGATGAGAGCTGTAAAATTGGGAAAGATAAATTAAAAGACAGGGAACAGATTCCAGAACCAAATTACGATGTCCTTGGAATGTCGATTTCTTAAGTACATTTCTTACCATCGGTCATTTATATGGGCATATGGTTCAAGGAATGAACCTAGAAGAGTATGCTGGTATTCGTAGGTTTCTAACACAAAGTCCCCAAAAATGCTAAAGATTTTATGGATAGATTTAATGAATACTATGGGGATAAAAAACGAAGAATACATCAACCCCTAAAAGCCAAAGAAATTGGTATTAAGGTCGTACCTAGTGGCGATGATATCAGAGTTGTGAGAGAGGGTAAATTATAATGAACAAAATACATAGGACTAACCTATGTATTTATAATGTGTTATGTTATAATATTAGTTATGAATAGAAAGATGGCATTTGTAAAGGGTGAATATTATCATGTTTACAACCGAGGAGTAGATAAGCGTATTATTTTTTCAAATACCCTGGACCATAAAAGGTTCATATTATTGTTGAAAATTTCAAATACTAGTAAAAATATTATCGTGCGTGATCTGTTAAAAACCAAAACCTATGAAGAACTCATGGTTCATAAAATGGAGAATCCGATAGTAGCTATTGGTGCTTTTTGTCTGATGCCCAACCACTTTCATATACTGATTACCCCATTGGTGAAAAATGGAATAGAAAAATATATGCAAAAATTGCAAACTGGCTACGCAATGTATTTCAATAACAAGAATGAAAGAAGTGGATCTTTATTTCAGGGAACATTTAAATCACAACATCTTAATACGGATGAATATTTAAGATATATTTATTCTTATATACATTTGAATCCAGCAAAACTAATAGATAAAAACTGGAAAGAAAATGGGCCGAAAAATTTTCAATCTTTAAAAAACTTTATATTTTCCTATAAATATTCAAGTATCGGGGAATATCTTAATAATAATTTTATTATTACAAATCTTAAACATTTCCCAAATTATAAAGAAAATTATAAATCCAAAGAAGAGTATTTAAAGAATATGGTCGATGATTGTCTTCAATATAATACATAGGTTAGTCCTATGTATTTGTAGTATTTAAATTATGCAACCAAAATATATCGATATACATTCTCATATTAATTTTAAGGCTTTTGACGAAGATCGAGATCAGGTTATTAGACGTACACTTGAAAATGATACTTGGATAATAAATGTTGGTACGCAGATGGATACTTCACAAAAAGCAGTAGAGATGGCAAATGAATATAAAGAAGGTGTGTATGCAATAGTGGGACTTCATCCAATACATACTGGCGCTTCTTATCATGACAAGGAAGAGTTTGGGGCATCTTTTACCAAGACCTCGGGTGGACAAGGAGAGGAGGACGGATTTACTTCACGGGGGGAAATTTTTAATAAAGAAAAATATCGGGAACTATTAAAAGATCCAAAAGTTGTGGGGATAGGTGAATGTGGGCTTGACTATTTTAGGTGTGATGAAGAATTTGTTGAAAAACAGAAGAAAGCTTTTATTGAACAAATAGAACTTGCAAATGAAGTTGGGAAACCGTTAATGCTTCATATTAGAAATAACTACGAAGATAGAAACAGGAACTCATATCAGGATGTTTTCCAAATTTTAAAAAAACATGCAAAAGTGAGTGGGGTGATTCATTTTTTTGAAGGGAGCATTGAAGATGCTAAAAATTTTATTTCTATAGGTTTTTTGATTTCTTTTACTGGAGCGATAACTTATCCTCCTAGGAAAAATGGCAGAAACTGTAATTACGAAGAGTTGATTAAAAATATACCACTTAATATGATATTAAACGATACAGATTCCCCGTATCTAGCACCTGTGCCATACAGGGGGACACGTAATGAACCAAGTTATGTCAAAGAAATTGTAAAAAAAATTGCTGAAATCAAAAATTTACCAGAGGAAGAGGTGGCGCAAGCTATTGTATCAAATGCGAGACGAGTCTTTACTTTTTGAGGTGTTTTTGTTAGTATGAACAGATGTCAGAAGTTCAGAATGATACATCAACATCCAAGGAAGATCTAAACTCCCGCATCTATGAGCTGGGATATCTTTTGATTCCTAGTATTAAAGAAGAGGATTTATCAGTGAGTTACGGAGATATAAAGGAACTTGTTTCTTCTTTCGAAGGCGAGATCATAACAGATGAAATTCCCAAAATGACCCAACTTGCTTATTCGATGCAGAAAACGGTGTCAAATATTCGTAATAAATTCAGCTCAGCGTATTTTGGTTGGGTGAAATTTATAATGGATTCGGACAAAGTTCTAAAACTAAAAGTCAAACTGGATCTTTCTTCAAGTATTATCAGATTTCTAATATTAAAAACAGTTAAAGAAAATACAATTGCTTCAAAAAGATTCATCAGAGGTGAGTACAAGAGACCAACTATGCGCAAAAGCTCAGAAAATGAAATAGCTGTTCCGATAAACAAAGAAGAGATTGATAAAGAAATAGACGCAATGGTTGCGGTGTAAATAATAAAAATATTTAATTCAAAAAATAAAATTATGTATCTGAATAAAGTAATAT
>CAYIUH010000023.1:0-7858 GCA_964366625.1 uncultured Candidatus Saccharibacteria bacterium | reverse complement strand
AAACTCAACAATGTAATACATTCCTTCCGTGGTCTCGCCAGCATATTCCGAACCCAAAGCGTCCGCCTCATCGATCCCATTCAAAGTGAATGTCAAATCTCCAATGGTAAACGGTTCCCCTGCTGAATACGTTTTGATTGCAGCACCCGAAGAAGAAGGGCTATTCGGAGGATTACTAGTATTGGCAGAAGAAGAGCTGGAGGATGTGCATCCGCTCAACACCAAAACAACAACCAAAGCCAATCCAATAACCAGTTTGCTATTCATTAAAACACCTCGAATATTACCTACAGACTAAATGCTATGCTTAATATATAAATCTTCTACGCTTCTTCTACCTTTTGCTTTAAAACGCCCTTTCCCGAAGTTTTTGTGAACTGGGAAGACAAAATATTCATTAAAAGTAGCAAAAATAGAGTAGCGATATTGTATGCGCTAAAAGCAGAACCAATGACCGTAACTGAACTCGCCAAGAAACTGAACAACCATAGAAGCACAATTAGTCAGCAGCTCATCCGGCTGGAAAAAACAGGGTTCGTAAAATGTCTTACGCCAAATAGAGCCAACTATAGAGTATATGGGGTAACCAACAAAGGCAAGGCAACCCTACCCCTTACCCATTAAGGAACGGTGCATCAAACTCAACGATTCCATTAAACGGATCTTTCGTTCCCCATCCTCATAATTCACCACATTACCCATTCTGCGCTCAATGTCAGTAATAAGCTTTTGATTCAGAGGTGTATTAATTGGAAAGAGTCCCCCAACCGTTTTCTTTAGTAGGTCACTACTCCCACCGAGGCTTGGGTTCCCATACTTGAAGAGCCACTCTAATCCATCATTCATATCATATTCAAGAAGAAGACGCAACGCAGGAATATTGTAATTAAAACCCTTATAGAAATCGGCGTAAAATTTAAGTTGATTCACAATATCGCCATCGAAAACGACTCTAACAAACTCAGGATTATTTTCCTGCTGAAAAATCAACAATGGCAAAAAACGGGACCTTGATTGATGAAAATCATTATTCATTAAAATTTGCAGTATCTCTCTAATCTTTTGAATAGTAACGTCAGTCAATTCCAACACCATTGGCCTCATTTTGGTATTCAATTCCTCAATACGCATTGCTGAGTTAGAATCAAGTGGAGGGCTTTTCAGTAAACCCTCAATTGGTTTTAGACCCTCAACAAACTCCGCTTCTGTCATTATCTTTTTGGCGCTAGTCCCAAGATTGAGCGTTTTCAATAACTTTTTACGCAAACGAGTCTCATAGGAAGTGCCAAAGAAAACAATGTCCGCATTGTTCATGTCAAAAGGAGTATTCTTTTTCCCATCAACAATCGTGATTGTTTTTGGCTCTGCAACGGCAATTGCAAGACCAAGTTCGAAGGAAATGTTGAAACGCGTATCGAATCTACTTTCCTCTTGATTTATTGGCAAAAAGCAAACAACTGCATCAGCACTTTTAATTGGTTCAAGAATCTTATCCTTAAAAGCACTAAACGTGTTTTGCGGGTCATCCTCTGCAATAATGGTTCTTATTAGAGTGTTCGTCTCGATTTCCAGTTCAGAAACAATTTTCTCAAAAGCGGCAAATTCATTAACATAGGGGTGCTTACACTCAATGATAACAAAAACGGTTTTCGATGTTGCCATACAAAATAACCATTCTCAATACATTTAAACCAATACAAAAAAATAAAAAAAATCCAATATAGGGAAGTGACTATTAGGCAATAGTCAATAATCCCCCGTGAAATGACCGATCCAAGGGTGTTTTTTACTACCCCTAATTTAACTATTATGTGGAAAATCAAGATATGAAGGATGAAAGTATATTCTTTGAACCACAAAAACATGGACACTGGTATATCATCGGACTTGTGGCAATCATTCTAGTTTCCAATTTTTTATTTCAAGGATATGGCATAGCAACAACAGAAACCCAGTCATCAAATGTATTAATTCAACTTGCAGGGTTAATTACGACATTAGTAAGTATTGCTATCGCCCTCGTCACCATTACCGAAAGCCACGTGTTGCAAAATTATTCACACCGTGCATCCAGCTATTTCTTCAAAAGTTCACTTGTTCAAAAATATGCAGCAATCAATGGACTCGTTATCTTCCTACTTGTATTTGCATCTTTTTTTGCAATAGAACTGAAGATGTGGGAAATCGCAGCAGTAATGCTTGGACTTTCAATATCATTGACAACGACAATTCGATTTATCCAAAAAAGCATTGAATTCACACGCCCCGAAAAATTCCAGGAGTATGTTTTTACTGAATTTAACCAAGCCCTAAAGTCAAAAGATTTCCAACAGGTGAAGAGCAGTTATCATCAAATGCGAGATTTTTGTATCCGATCAGCCAAAATGTATGACACCGTGAGCACAAAAGAATCAATTTCATTGATATTCAAAATGTTTGAAAGTATGTATGAAGAAAAATGCTGGGTCACTCAAGACAAAGATTGCCAAAAATGGTTAGAAGAAGTATTCCCATCAGTCTTTTTTGAAATTTACGATATTACCGAAAGGGAAAATTTCGTTGATGCTAATTGGGCAACATTTTTACAAATAAGAAAACTATCTTCAATAGGAAAAGTGTTCGAACAACATACCAACTCATTGATGCTCGTTTGGAATTTTTGGTCCAAAAAGATTAGAGATGCAATCGAGAACAAAGATGAGAACAAAATTAAGCAATGGATAATTGGATTCAGCATACTGCTTGACAAAACAACACTGAAATCGGCTGAGTTATTATTTCACGACATGTCAAGATTTTTGGTAACAAATGGCATTTCATGGGTATCGAAAACTAAGGATGCCGAAGCAAGAAAAATTGTCACTGGATGGATTGTTAACGAATACATGCAAATGGGGGAAATCCATAAAGAAAAAAGCTCGAAAATCGCGAGTGAATACTTATCAACTCTGATGATTTTTCATAAACTTGACTTAGATGACCAAAATAAAGACGAAATTGAGAAAGAGGTTGACTATGCATATCGTGCAATTATCCAAAACAAGAAAATAGAAGAATTTACGTATGGAATTGAAAACATTCGCGGGACAACCATATCGAATTTCGAAAAGTTTGGCAATGAGGTAGCGATATTGCTTGAGCAAATACTATATGATGAAGAGGAAAAAAATGAAACTATAAAGAAGATTGCATGTTCCGAATTATTCATTTATGGGTTACGAGCAAAGTCAAATCGGGCAGCTTCAAAATTTATGACATGGGCCCCCAGAATATTCAAAAACGATAAAGATTTCATTACTTTTACCCAAAGCACAAGACTGTATCTACGATTTGACCCTGATGAAATAAGAAAAACATTGAAAGAATGGTCTCTACAAAAGGATCCAAAAAAATCAAGCGCTACCAAAAAAGATTAGCTCAGCAACACCTTTTTACAATGAGATTATCTAATAATACTGCAATGCAACTGAAGCAAAAACTAATAGCCCTTGGAAATGAATTCGTTCAAGATTATTTGAAAGAATCCAAAGTCCGCAAAGAAACAGTTGTCTTTCATGCCCCCAACGACATTGCAGCAAAGAACACTTTTCAGGGCCAAGTTTATTCAAGCCATGAAACACCTTCGACAGATAATGACCCAAGAGATTGGATGATGATAACGGGTTATGCCGTTGATAAACATCGTGAGGCCGATTTCACGAGTGTATTTGAAGCGTTCCAAAAAAAGGAAATATTCAAGATAACTCAAAAGATGCTAGAAAATGAGTTCAAAACGGATCGAACCCACGTCGCACTTGAGAGATATGCTCAAAGAATATCATACGATGTTAGACTTTCCCAAATGGAAGATACTGATTTTTCCCAAACAATCGAGGTTAGGGCATCGTCACTCATTAAGGAGTTGTCTTCGAAAGAAATCGGGTGGACAGCAAAAGCATTTGTAACGGGAATATCATCGCACGCCAAAAGTATTCTAATCGAAGACAGAAAAGAAAAAATCATCATCCGTAACTCCAATCAAGAAGATCTTACGACAAAAATACCAGTTTATGCTATTTTTTCAACCCCAATAAGGCATGACTCTACTGACGGCATATTTGAATTCTCAATAGAAAGTGACAACCAGCAGGCAATTTATGGAACAATGGAGAGATTAATCAAAGTCCTGCGACTCTATCGCGCAAGCGTTGTCAACTATCAAAGTTTCCGGATAGAAACAGAGTCCATTATTGATTATCAGGGGAGAGGAACAAACTACTACACCAGCCGTTTCAATTTCAGTCCAAAAATCAATTTGGATGAAAAAGACAGTATTCCGCTAAACAAATTGTATGAAAGGCTTCGAGACATATTGAATGATGATTATCTTATTCATGGGCAACCCACAAAACCGTGGCACATTGCGCTGAGTATGTATGAGAAGTCAATAAATGAATCACGATTAGAAGAGGAGAAATTAATGTTTACCGTGATTGGATTAGAAGCACTTTTCTTATTCAGAGATGATGCTAAGAAAGGGCAAAAGATTTCCCACAGAACCGCTAAGTTTTTGGAAAAGTTGGATGAAGATTATGATACCGTTCGAAAAAACGTTTCAATTGCTTATGATCATCGAAGCGACTATACACACGGCTCTACATTCACAGGTGATCGAGCAGAACTTCTAAACCTAAATGAAACGTTATGGAAATATCTTCGAAAGTCCATCTTAATGTGGATGATTTTGGAAGATATTGGATACAATAAAGAACAAATTGCCAATTGGATAAGTGAAGAAGGAAAAAAGTCAGACAATGAGGGTATCACTAAAACCTTTTCTAATGAAAAAGCTTATTTGATTGAATGTTTTACTTAGGGTTGTCCTTATGCAAGACTTCAAAAATCTAAAAGTGTGGAAAGAGGCTTACGACTTTTCAATCAAAGTATACAAAGCGACCGCTAAATTTCCTTCAAACGAGCAATTTGGTATCACTTCCCAACTCCGTAGGGCAAGCACATCCATCGCAGCCAACATTGCAGAAGGGACGGGGAGGCAAAGCAATGCTGCGTTTCTTGCTTTCCTCTACAATTCAATAGGATCCTCAAAGGAATGCGAAAACTTCCTG
Source organism: uncultured Candidatus Saccharibacteria bacterium (assembly GCA_964366625.1). Classification (GTDB taxonomy): domain Bacteria; phylum Patescibacteriota; class Minisyncoccia; order Phycocordibacterales; family UBA9973; genus UBA9973. The sequence goes on along the minus strand of CAYIUH010000023.1, from coordinate 2,753 downwards.
TTATTGTCAAGAGATTTGGGGTATCTTTCAGACGAGACGTATATTGATCTTAATGAATCATGCATTCGAATAAGCAAGATGCTAAACAGCTTGATCCAGACGATAAAAAAGAGTAAATCTACTTCTTAGGTTTGTGTTTCTCGACACAGTTTTGGCAAATTTCGTGCTTATGTAAATCCTGATCACAAATTACCATCTTTTTCCACTTTGATGAGTTTTCGGCGACTTGACTACAGCCGTCTTTAGGATAATGCAATCTTCCATTTTCGCTCTTGAAGTAATCTTTATTTGTTATGTGGCGCTCCCACCAAAGTGAAACAAGCTCGAAAGGAATAATTAGGAAAAAGAGTCCAAAGAGCGCGATCAAGAATGGTTTACCCATATCAATGGCCATGAAAGTGTAATAAATGGCTCCAAAGAATAGTAATACAGAAAATAGCCCTAATGTCAGGGCCGCTCTTTTCACTCCATAAAGTCCGGCAAAAACCCAAAGGATTGAAGTGAATAATGTAAGCAAAAGTAGAAGCCAAAGGCTTGCCTGCATTGTTCCAAAAAGTGCAAGCTGGTCAACGAGCGGACTGTTTACGTGCTCGTAAATGGTGTTTATGTTCTCACTCGCTAAAACCTGGAGATTCATGCTATGAACGTCCCCTAATATTGGAAATCCAATGGTTGTTCCAACCCAAATCGCAGCGACCAATATGACAAAATCCTTGGGATGGAAGGAGTAAGAAATCTTTTGCATATCCGTAAAAACTTTCGCGAATGATTCCAGCTTCTCCGATTTCGCGTCTTTGAAACGCCAAGACAAAAAGCCTCCAATAATTAAAAGTAGCAAAAAAGGAAGAAAATTTGCCCAAACAAAAGAAAAGAACTCCAAAAAAATTTCATTTCCAATCTCTTTCGTCCGATCAATCATTTCCTCTACTTGAAGCGCTTTTCGAGTTTTTGAGAAAAATAGGTAGGCCTCGGTCGCTTTGTCTTTATTTCCTGCAAAATAGTAGGAATTCACCGCTATTCTAAAATCGTCTCGAGCAGACATCACTTCATCCAAACTCAGTGCTCCAAGCCTGGTTTCAAAAGTATAGTCGCAGGAATAGTCTCCGTGACAAACCTCAAATTTTCCAAGCTTTAGCGCACTATCCCCTTCTATTTCAAAGCGCGATTGTATGAAGTTCACATCTTCGGTCCGAATGGCGTATGATGCACTATTTTTGTCTCTTTTTACTACCTCTTGAAGGAGATTTTTATCCGAGTAGAATTGGGACAAAATCGTTTTCGATTGGTCGTTGCAAAAGATGGCCAACTTAGGATAATATATCCCGTTCACGTAGGTGACTGAGTTGTTTCCGCATGAAGCTTCGCACTTGATAGACGCTTGAAACAGAGAATTCATTTCCATCTTTGAAATGTTGAAATCAACGGTATTTGCATCCGTGAAGGTTGTCAGAAAGCTATTGTAGCCCTCCATGCAATTAGGGACAGTAATTTGAGCAAACGCAGGGCTGATGGAAAGCAGAAGAAATAGCCCAATGAGCACCCATTTCATGATATAGCCCCCGTCCTACGTTGTTTTATAGCTTCAGCCCGCAACGGCCACAAAACATGGCAGTAAGGGGAAGTGTCTCACCACATCTTGCACAAGATGAAGGTTTCAAGGGAAAGGATTTCTTTTCTTCCTGTCCAATTCCATAATACTGTTTTATGGCTCCATCAATATCCCTACCGCTCATATGGACGTATCGACTGGCCATATCACTCGATTGCGTCCAACCAAAATAATGTTTTAATTGGGATTCAGTAAGGTGGTTGGCCATGTGGCTGGCTCTAGCATGTCTAAAAATATGGGGATAACACCGCTTCATTATTCCCGCACGATAAAATGCTTGCTTCAGAATCTTCTTGGCAGCCGAATAGGTCATCTCTTGTGTAGGCAATCGATCCTGCTGTTTGCGCAGAATAAGCTTTGCCCAAACATAGGCTTCAGGGTCACGCTTGTATGGATGCATGTTAAGCCATTGTGCAAGATAACTAGCAGATATGACAATAGGAATTCTTCGCGGGCCCGTCTTTCCATTCACAAAAATGGATGCCATCTCGCCATCAAACGATAGATGTTTGATTTTGATTGGAAGAATTTCTCCAATACGAGTGCCCGTTTCATACAAAGTCATAATGAACGCTTTATCTCTCGGGTGAATGGCTGCGTCAACGAGTTTCAGAACTTCTTGGGGGGTGAGAAGTTCTTCTGGCAAGAGCTTGTTTTTGGGTTCGCTTGATTTGATCCATTTTACTTGGATTGGAAAATCTTCATCATTTCCCAATAGCCAGCGATAGAACCGCTTTAGAATGATTTTATAGTCGCACTTCGTCCATTCTGCGTAAGATCTTGACTCGATTTCAATGATGATCGATTGAATATCTTCTCTTGTTGCTTCTTTGAAATCAATCTCTAAAATTTGAGCTAAATTACGAAGCATGTAAACGTTTTTTCGCAATCGAATAGCTTTGATTCCTTTGGCAAAACAAGAGTTTACATAGTCTTGAATATGTCTTTTATTGGATTCACTAACTGCACTATCTACACTTAATGCAGCTAATGCTGAAGCTAAGCGTCGCTTGGAATAATAGATGTCGTCCGATTGGTTAGTAGTCCGTTTACCACGAACCACTGACCCCGGACTTACAGCCAGTATAAAGTCCCGCCTCCCGGACTTGCACCGGGGATCTTCCGGTCTACAGCCGGACGCATT
>CAYIUH010000022.1:0-7994 GCA_964366625.1 uncultured Candidatus Saccharibacteria bacterium | reverse complement strand
CATGTTGGCTTCCAAAAAACCGTTTAGTTCCTTTCTGGTGCGGGATACGAGAATCGAACTCGTGTCTCAACCTTGGGAAGGTCGCATTCTGCCACTAAACCAATCCCGCAACATGCTAATGTTAAACACCGAGTGTCTAACAAAACGAGTGTCTAACAAAATTTAATTTATCCAACTCAGCTCTTCCTTTAATAATTTTGCTGTACTTTCTTTTACAATTTTTTCGTATTCTTTCTTGTTTTTAAATTGTCCGCTGATTATATTAAAAACAAGTAATTTTTCAAATCTATTTTTACTTAAAAAATCTTGGTAACTTGACCACGGGTAACGATTTTCTTTATGCAACCATTCCTTTAACTCTCTTGGATTTCTATGAATGTATGTAGATAGATATAAAAGTTGCTCGTTGCTTTTTACATGTACTATTTTATATGGTCCTTGGAATAAATGTCCTGATTTATTATATTTTGCATTGTAATATTTCGTATAAGCATTCAATACTCTTTGCATATATCTAGCTGTACCATTTTCTTCGACCTCCTTAACAATTAGATGAAAGTGGTTTGGCATTAAACAAAAAGAAGTGAGCTCTATAAATTTACTTTCAATAATATTTTGTTCAGTTTCTTTTTTAATATTAAACACCGAGTGTCTAACAAATGATTTTACCATACGACCTATATTAAAGAGTGTGATTGGTGATTGAAAGTATAAAATTAGAAAAAGAAATCTTACTCTATCAATAGTATCATGAAAAATTAAATGCTTATTTACTCCACGATTAAAGACATGATAGTATTCTCCAGGTGCTATTTTCAGGCTTCTCATATTAAAAGTATATCACGTTATTTAAAACTGTTAAACACCGAGTGTCTAACATGCTGTGTCTAACATTCTCCTAAACTAACTACACTACACTAAGTATATAAATTTGGTTTATTGGAAGGATATGATATAATGTATTTAATTAAAAGATAATTTAGAAAATCCATGAAAGATGTAACAATTTATTCAACCCCGTCCTGTCATTTTTGTCATATGGCCAAGGAATTTTTCAAAGAAAAAAATATAGCATATACAGAGCATGACGTGGCAGGCGATATGGAACAGAGGAAGATTATGATAGAAAAGAGCGGTCAAATGGGTGTGCCGGTGATTATCATTGGAAACGACCTTATTGTCGGTTTTAATAAACCAAAGATCGTGGAGTTGCTTGGACTTTAATTATGATGGATAGAGTGTACCTACACTAGTTGGTTGTTGTATAATATACTTATGCCCAAGCCCCCGCCCAACTTGTCTTTAGAGGAAATATCCAAAATACAATATTTAAGAAAAACAGGTCATACTTTATCTGAGATAAGGAATCTTACAAAAAGAGCCAATGGGACAATATGGAAATACATCAAAGATGTTTCTATCTTGTCAAAATATCAAGATGTTTGGAGAGCAAAGAGAGGGGGAAGTAAAGTCAGATCTAATCGGGAATGGGAAGAATCCCGAGTCAAGGCTTCTAACATCATAAGACATATTGGGTTTGTGGAAAAAATGATTATTCTCTCTTGTTTGTATTGGGGAGAGGGAAATAAAAAAGATTTAAATCTAATTAATAGTGACCCTTTCCTAATAAGAACTACATTAGTTTGCTTGAGAGATCTAGGAATAAAAAATAAAGAGTTTAAAATAAGCCTAAGATTATTTGGTGGTATTAATAAGAGAAAAGCGATTTCTTTTTGGACAAAAATTTTAGGTTTGCAATATAATACCATAAAAAAAATTGATGTGATAAAGGGAAATAAGGTAGGAAAATTAAAATATGGAATGTGTAGGTTGAGAGTGCAAAAAGGGGGTAGGTATTTTAAATTAATTGTAAGTATGATAAATTTGATTAGGTTGAAGACCATTAGATGTCCTCGTAGTTCAATGGATAGAACGGCTCACTCCTAACGAGCTGATCCAGGTTCGACTCCCGGCGAGGACACCAAATAGAAATTGTTTTTCTAGGAGTTCGTGTTAATATTTATGGTATGGAACAAAAAGAGCCAAAAGGTTTTCAAAATTATGCCAATGTTGATGGCCTGATTCAAAAAGAGGTTCGTGGAGAAATTGACATTGATAAATTACTGGAAGCTCAAAGAGAAGCGAAAATCACCAAAGAGCAGTTTGATCGGTTTCTTGTTCGTTATGCACGTAGCCTGGAGTTGGATTCTTTGACTGGATTTTTCTCAAAGCGTGCTCTAGAGCCAACCCTTAAGCAAATACTGATTGAACTCGGTCAGTCACAAGAAGCAGAAAAACGCAAATTAAAATTGATGGCGCTTATTGTTATCTATATAGATTTAAATAATTTTAAAACACTAAATGACGAGTGTGGTCATCTCGAAGGGGATAAAGAACTAAAAACTTTTGCCGGGCGTCTAAAAGGGAGTTCTAGGAGTTATGATTTAATTTTCCGTAATGGTGGAGATGAATTTGTGGTACTTAAACCAATTTATTCGCATGAAGACATATCAGAAAAAGCCCTAAATGGAATCATAAAAAAGACATATTATGGCGTTAATTCTGATTTACCTGTTAGATTAAAAAAAAATGGCAGCAAATTTAAAGTTACAGCCGCAATGGGATATATTATTTTACATAAAGGTGATTCTATTGACCCCGCAGAAGAACTGATTAAACGAGTAGAGGAAAAAATGTATAAAGATAAGGGGTCAAATGGTCGCTAAGTCAAATTCTAATTCCTTTTATTTTTAAAATGTTTGTGCTAAATTATATTTATGGACGAGGAATCAAAAAAGCTCATAGAAGAAACCTTAGAGCTTGCAAAGGATAATAATGAAATGCTACATTCTATGAGACGCTCGATGCGCATTGCCCGCATTATGAGTATTTTGTATTGGATTATCATTATCGGCTCTGCAATAGGTGTTTATTATTATATCCAGCCCTATGTGGATAAGGCATTGGATGTCTATAACAGCGCTAGTAATTCAATAAAATCTTTTAATCAATAAACACGCTCGGATAGCTCAGGTAGCAGAGCATTCCCCTGAAGAGGGAAGGGTCGTCAGTGCAAATCTGACTCCGAGCACCAATTCAAATAAAACTATGAGAATTTTAAATAGACCTTACCTTGACGGTGTTCGTCTTTTCTTTGTCCACTTTTTGAAGTTTGATAGTTAGGAGCCCGTGACGTTCTGTGGCTTCGACTTCTTCTGGTTCCACTTCTTGAGGGAGTGAAATAGTGCGAGAGAATTTACCCCAATAAAGCTCCTTGGTAAAATAATTTTCCTCATCAATGGTTCTGGTTTCTTCTCGTCTTCCTCTTATGGTTACCATATCCCGTGCGATGGACAATTCTAAATCTTCTGGTTTTACTCCGGCGACCATCGTTTCTATCATGATGTCCCTGGGTGTTTGGTATACATCTACCGCTAATTCCGCCTCGTCATTTTCTTCTTCAATCCAATTCTTTCCTGATCGCCCCTGTCCGTTTGAGGACCTGGCTTCAGCATTGTTGTTTCCCTTGTTCTTTCTATTTTCTCCACCATCTCCTTCTTCCATACTCATGCTTCCAGTCAGCTTTTCCCAAAAACTTCTTTTTTTATTTTCCATATACATAATCTAAGTCATTCTTCTTACTTTTTCAAAAAGTAGCAGAACAATAATTGTAACGACCCATAAAAACCCAAACGCTTGTAAAAAATCATTTCCATCATTCTTTATTATAAAAAAATTAAAAACATTATGCAAGGCGATGGCAAAGACGAGACCAATAAAAACATGCCAAATTTTTTTAAAACCCTCCAGCTTTAATGAAATTCCGAGTCCAATACCCAGAATTCCGCTCGAGACAGTGTGGAGAAGGGTAGATCCGAGGAATCTTAGCTGTCCGGTTAAAAGTCCCACCGTGTTTTGACCCACAGACAGGGGTTTTATTAAGAAAAGGGCATTTTCAAACGCCGCAAAACCCAAAGCTGCGGTAATTAAATAAATCGGCCAATCGATCGGTTCGTCAGTGTAATTAGTTTTATAAAGTACCACTAACACAGCAAGAAATTTAAATATTTCTTCCGTGGTTGCCCAGAGAGTGAGTTGCCATTGATTGGAGCTAATAATCCCTTGGATAAATTTCTGTACTGGTAAAACGCAAATTACCGCCAACATTCCCATAATGAAAACAATTGCAAGTACTGCCTTGGGTTCCGGATTCTTCTTGTCTTCTTTAAGCCAGAACCAAAGCCATAAAAGCGAAGGAATGATACCTCCCAGAAATGCCAGTCCTATAATTTTCGGATCAGCAATCATTTTAATTTACCCCAAGCACTGCTAAGGGGCCAAGGTTCCACCATTAATAATTTTCCCGGACATATTTCTTGATAAATTTCTTCCGTAATGAAAGGCATGAAGGGGTGTAATAATTTTAATGAATTTTCCAAGATGTAAAAAAGTGTTTGTCCATATTCTTTCTTTCCCTTTGAATTTTCGATGATTTGGTCGGCAAAACGATGCCATACATAAGCATATAACTTTTCTGCTCCCAGATAAAATCGGAAGTTCTCCATATCCAGAGTAATGTCTTGCGCCAATGAGTTCCATTCATCTATTAAATCTTTTTTCAATTCACCTTCTTTTTTCGTGTTTAACACATAACGAGCAATGTTCCAGATTTTATTTGCAAAATTTTTATAACCCTTTATTTTGTTTTCCGAAAGCGCCAAGGATGTTCCGGGGGTATTGCCGACTACAAGCGCCATACGGAGCGCATCAGTTCCGAATTTTTCTGTCAGGGAAATAGGGTCTATTACGTTTCCCTTACTCTTGCTCATTTTTTGACTTTTTGCATCAAGGACCATTCCATGCAGATACACTTCATTGAAAGGGATTTTTCCCGTGTTGTAAATACCCAACATAATCATCCGCACCACCCAGAAAAATATAATATCCCCCCCGGTTTCCATTACATTGGTTGGATAAAATGTTTTGAAGTCTAAAGAGTCCGGATAACCCAATGTCACAGTCGGCCATTGCGAAGAAGAAAACCAAGTATCGAAAGTATCGCTGTCTGCAACGACTTCGGAATTACATTTTTCACATTTGGATATTTTATTTTCCAAATCTACCATGCCGTGTTCACATTTAACACATATTTTTCCCGGAATGGAGATGCCCCAGACGATTTGTCTAGAAATATTCCAATCCGTAATGTTCTCCAGCCAATGCAGTGTGATCTTTTGGAAGTGTGGGGGGATATAAACTATTTCATCCTTCTTAATTTTTTCCAGAGCTTTTTCTGCCAAGGGTTTCATCCTGACAAACCATTGATTTTTTATCTGGGGTTCTATCACTGTTCCGCATTTATAACAGGTGCGAACAACGTGTTTGTAATTTTCATCAATTTTTTCAATCAATCCCTTTTTTTGCAATTTTTCCACAATTAAAGTTCTGGCTTTTTTAATATGCTGACCCGCAAATTCTCCTGCGATGGGTAGAAGCTTTCCATTTTCGTCGATTACCTGTTCCTTGTCCAAGCCATGTCTTTCAGCTATTTCAAAGTCAGCATTGTCGTGCCATGGAGTTATGGTCATAACCCCGGTGCCAAACCCCATATCGATTGACGCATCTTTAATAATAGTTGCTTCAATGGGACCATTTATCCATTCTAATTTTAATTTTTGTCCGTGAGTGTATTCTTTATATCTTTTATCTTCTGGGTGCATTACCACATATTTATCACCGAATTTTGTCTCCGGTCGCGCAGTGCCGATAGTAAAGGGTCCGTATTTCAAGAAATAGAAATTATCAACACGTTCTTCATCCTTGATTTCAAGATCTGAGAAAGAAGTTTGATGTTTGGAACACCAGCTGATGATTCTATTGCCTCGATAGATCAAATTATCATCGTACATCTTTTTAAATGTTCTATGCACCGACTTTATTATGTCTTCATCGAGTGTGAATTTCTCTCTTTTCCAGTCGCAGGATGCTCCCATTTTTCTGATTTGAGATTTAATATTTTTTGAATTTTCTAAAGTAAATTCAAGAATTTCTTGATATAATTTTTTGGGTTCGATATCGAATCTCGTTTTTCCTTCTTTCTCCAGCTTTTTCTCATAGACTACCTGTGTTTCGAAACCTGCATGATCGAGACCCGGTAGCCAAAGGGTTTTAAACCCCTGCATTCTTCTATAACGAATCATAATGTCCTCAATGGTAAGAACCAAACCGTGTCCAGCATGCAGAGAGCCGTTGGCATTAACAGGGGGCATTAAAATGGTAAATGATTTTCCAAAATTCGGGTTGGTTTCTGGATTATGCGCCCAAGGCGCTCCGGTCTCGGGCTGGAAAAAACTGCTCTCTTCCCAGAGCTTGTAAATTCTTTCTTCAGTTTCTTTGGGGTTGTAGGGTTTAAGAAGTTTTTCTGGAAATTCTTTCGCCATCAGCTCATTTTAGCATTTAAAGTTTTAGGTTTCCAGTTGCTTTTATATTTTCCGGTTTCGGGACTCTTTTTTTGTTTTTAATATAGTTTAAATATCCAGCGATACCGATCATGAGAGAATTATCAGTAGCTAGTTCTTTGGTAGGGAAGAGAACCTCAATCCTTTCTCCACTCGAGGCGGATTCGCTTAGAGCAGAGATTTCATTTCGCAAATGTTTGTTGGCTGAAACTCCTCCGGCAACGATGAGAGTTTTAATTTTATATTTCTCAATAGCCTTCTGTGTTTTATGGACAAGGCATTCTATGGCTGCGTTTTCGAACTCAAGGGCTATTTGGGATTTGTCAAAATCTTTATTTTTTTGTAAAAAGTACAAGACAGATGTTTTTAAGCCAGAAAACGAAAAATTAAAGTCCTTGGTTTTGATCATTGGCCTAGGGAATTTAATTTCCGTTTTATATTTTTGAACTCTTAGTTTTTCTGCCAACCTTGAAATTGCAGGTCCGCCGGGGTAGGGCAGGTCAAGCATGCGAGCGACTTTGTCGAAAGCTTCACCAACTGCGTCATCCAGCGTCTCTCCTATTATTTCGTACTGCATCCACTTTTTCATTAAAATTAACTGGGTGTGCCCGCCCGAGACGAGCAAAGATAACACGGGTAATTTTATTTTTGTTTGCCCGTCGTAGCTGGAGCGGAGGAGGGGAATGTTAAATTTCCCTTTGTCTTTGCCAAATACTGAGACAATATGTCCTTCCATGTGGTTCGTCGGAATTAAGGGCACTTTCCATTTTTTCGCCAAATTTTTTGTAAAAGTAATACCCTCCCATAAACACATTTCAAGTCCGGGACCATACGTAACAGCAATAGCATCTATGGGACTTTTTTCTTTCGCTGATCCCGCTTGCCTCGCTGAAACCTTCTTCCTCCTGAGGTCTTGCCTCAGGGATCTGTCGTTAGTAGATGCCTGCTTTAATGCTTGTTCTAGAAGAATGGGTAAATTTTTAGCATGTTCTCTTTTTGCCAGTACTGGATAGACTCCACCATAGGGCAGATGGACCTTGGTTTGCGAGTTTGAAACATTGGCCAGAACTTCGAAAGAGGCGTTACGAACTCCCCCCTTTGCTTCTAGCACACTAATACAGGTATCATCACAGGATGTTTCGATGCTTAAAATTTTCATCTTTCTGCTTCAGTAATTTTTACTTGGTCTGCTTGTAAGGTTCTTATTTGATTCTGTAAATTACCTATCTGATTTACTACATCTTCTTCATTGTTTGATCTTGTTTGAAGATCTTTAATTTTTTCCATTAAAATATTGATTGCCTTCTGATTATCCTCCATCGCTCTCCCGCCTGAACCCTTTGCCCATGATTCTTCTTTAATGCCTTTTTGATATTCATACATATGCAGTTATTTTAACATATCATTAATTTTTATGTCAAAATTGGTACAATTCTGTGGGCGGTACAGAATTCGAATCTGTAGTCCCTAGCCCTTTTTTAGTGCACGCTGTAGGGATTGAACCTACGGCCCTCATCACGTCAAGATGATGCTCTA
>CAYIUH010000021.1:0-8371 GCA_964366625.1 uncultured Candidatus Saccharibacteria bacterium | reverse complement strand
TAATAGGAAATTTAACTCGTGACCCAGAGCTTAAATCTCTGCCTTCTGGAATAAAGGTTTGCTCATTTTCTGTGGCGACCAATCGTGTTTGGAAAGACAAGAATGGAGCGCGCCAAGAAGCAGCAGACTACCATAATGTTGTGGTCTTCGGTCGTCAAGCAGAAACCGTAGCGCAATACATGAAAAAGGGTAGTTCAATGTTGGTGGAGGGTAGGATGCAGACTAGGAGCTGGGAAGACAAAACAAGTGGAGAAAAAAAATACCGCACTGAAGTTATTGCGGATCGCACACAGTTTGGTCCGAAGGGGTCTGGCAATGCAGGATCTGTGGGGGGTCAAAATGTGTCGAAGGATTCAAGTAGTTCTGGGGAAGTCGATTCGATAGAGTATCCCGAAGAAGATATTAATCCCGAAGATATTCCTTTTTAAATTTAACAGGATGAAACAAGATTACTTTTCAGCAAATAATATAAAATACATTGATTACAAAGATATTGATATCTTAAAACGATTTTTAAATCCGAATGGTAAAATAATTAATCGCAAGCGTACCGGCGTAACTGCAAAGAACCAGCGTCAGCTGGCTAGCGCCGTAAAGCATGCTCGATTTCTTGGTTTATTGCCATTTGTGGTCAAGTAAACCCCACACGAGCTTTGTGTAAAAAGAGTCCGAATATTTTTTTGCTGAAAAATTTCTCAAGACTCGGCTCGTCAGCCTCCGTAGCCTCTTTTTCTACAAAGCTCGTACGAGGTTTAGACTCTTTCTACATATTCACCCGTTTCAGTGTTGACTCTTATAGTATCGCCTTCGGCGATGAACATTGGAGCATTCAGAATTGCGCCATTCTCGAGTGTAATGATTTTATTTCCTCCCTTAGAAGTGTCTCCACGTACAGCTGGTGGAGCTTCGACTACCTTGAATTCCATTTTTATCGGCAAGGTTACTTTAATGATTGTTTCCTCATCATCATTTTCCCATACTAGAGCAGTTGCATTACCATTCTGTTTTAAAAATTTTGCAGTTTCTCCCATCAAATTTTCATCTAGTTTAAATCTGTTTGCTTTATTATTGGGGTCGCAGAACCAGTACTCACCACGATTGTGATATAGAAATGTAACTTCACGCTTCAAAATGTCCGCTTCAAGAGCAGAATCGGAGACATGGAAAGTGGCAGGGAAGACCTTGCCAGAAATTAAACTTCGCAATTTTACTTGGTTTTGTGGTTTTCTCTGTTGGGTGCGAGCGACATGACTCTCTACCACCTCGCACGGCTCATCATCATGGATGATTATTTTTTTCTCCCGAATTTCACTATAATCTAATTGAGACATGCGAGTATACTAACAGAAAATTGTTTTTTAGCAAATTTATTGAAAAACATTTTTTGATGTATAATTCAAGGATGAATGAAAGATTTTTACCAAAAGAAATTATACGAGACCTAAGTGCGTCAGCAAGTGCGTCAGTGAGACATTTCAAACAAGAAGGAAATACCAACAAAGATCGTTTTGGCAATCAGCTTCTCACCTCTAGAGATTTTGCTTACTTAGATAATGTTGAAAAGGTAGTTAAAGCAGGTATTTTAATATCCCCTGAAGGACAAAAATTCATCGCAGACAATCCGGGTATTTTAAAGGCGATTGATAGAGGGTTGTTTCTTTCTGAAATTGAGGGTAATGGGGCAGCTTTTGATAAGCGAGAAATTGATTTAGGAAATGGAAGAGTGTTGCAGTGGCAAACAAAAGGTGCACAATCAAACTTTTATGTTCTCAAGATAGATAAAGAAAAGTATGCCATAAAGACGCATGTTTTATCTCGTGGCCGTCAATTAAACATGTATCAACCTTATATTAATGAAATGTTACAAACCCAATCATTGGCGTTGGATTTAAAGAATGAGCTTGCAAGGTTGCGAGTTGAGATGCAAACATTTTTATTTGCGTCTGGGCAGGTATCTTGTACTCGCTTTGAAAAAGATGAAGGGAGTATCGAATCTTTATTGGATCAGGGAAAAATAAATGATCTTAAAAAAGCAACTTTAGAATATGTTTTGGAAAAAAGATACAACAAAGATCCCCTTTGGGAAAATATTAATATAGATCTCTCTGCATCTAAGATGGTGCTCGGACTTACTTTACTAAGAAATTTTAGAAAAAAATTAGATGGGACTGTTGTATGGATTGATCCCTTTTTTTATGAATAATCTAGCTTTCATCTTTAAAGTGTAAGCGAATTTCTTTTAAGATTTCATTTCCAAGCTTCTGGTCTTCTTTTAGGAATTTGCGTGTTGCATCATAGCCCACGCCGAGTTTTATTTTTTCGGATTTTTCACCAGCTGGCATAAAGAAGTATGAATTTCCACTTTTTTCGATGACTTTATATTTTTCACCGAGTGCCATGAGTTCGCCTTCTTTTGATATTCCTTCACCATAGATGATGTCAAATTCAGTTTGTTTAAATGGCGCCGAAACTTTATTTTTTACCACTTTTACTCTTGTGCGACTTCCGACAACTTCTTCACCCTTTTTAATCTGCGCTATTTTGCGGATGTCTAGGCGCATCGAAGTATAGAATTTGAGCGCCTTGCCTCCGGGAGTTGTTTCTGGGTTACCGAACATAACGCCTATTTGCATACGGATTTGATTTATAAAAATAACAACAGTCTTACTCCTTGCTACTATTGCGGTAAGCTTGCGAAGCGCCTGCGACATCAATCGCGCTTGTTTGCCTACATGATACGCCCCCATGTCGCCCTCGATTTCGTCTTTTGGAGTGAGCGCTGCCACGGAATCCACGACAATGACATCAATTTTCCCAGTTCGAACCAAACTTTCCACAATTTCGAGCGCCTGTTCTCCATTATCTGGTTGAGAGATGAGCAGATTGTTCACGTCAACGCCGAGTTTTTTTGTGTATTCAGGATCCATGGCATGTTCGGCATCAATGTAGGCGCAGATTCCGCCCTTCTTCTGCGCTTCGGCGACGATATGGAGAGAAAGAGTGGTTTTTCCAGAAGATTCAGGTCCAAATATTTCAATAATTCTTCCGCGCGGTATTCCACCAACTCCAAGCGCCATATCAAGTCCGATAGATCCTGTTGGCACAACGTTAATATCAACTTTCGGTGAATCACCGAATTTCATAATTGATCCTTCTCCAAATTTAGTTTGAATAGATCTCAAAGTATCTTCAAGCGCCGCCATGCCCACTGTCTTATCTTCTTTTTCTTTCGTTTTTTTCTTTAACATAAATTTATTTAGTCGAAAAAATTTTTCTTGGCATAACTTTTTATAAAGCAATCTATCTGGCGTTGCTACGCCAGCGAACTTCTCGGCCCGTCGGCCTGCGAAAGGCTTTCTAAAAAGTATGCCTGCAACAATTTTTTCGACTAATGCATTATCTTATAATTTTTTTCATCCATATAACCAAATTTATCTTCGGCTTTTATGGTTATAACATTATACCCTACGAGTAGAGCTATTGTCTCGCTCCAATTTCCAGACTGATCTATAGAAATTTCTCTTCCATTTAGGATTAATTTTGTCGCCCTTTTTGTATTTCCGGCGACCTCGACAATACTTTCTGTTATTTTTTCTCCATTTATTATATTTACATCTTTTATTTTAACTCCTAAAATCAGATCTCGAGAGCGGAAGAGAACATAAACAATAATGAAAATAAAAAAAACAACAAAACTCGCTATCTGTAATATTTGTTTCGCATTTGTTTTCATTTTTTGAAGTAAAATATGTGATCAGCTAAAGCACATTATCTCCAGCTTCATTGCGCATAATTTTCTCAAGTACTTCTCTCGGTTTGGCACCATCTCCCGGACCGATAACTCCTCGTTCTTCAAGTTTATCCATGAGACGGGCAGCCCTAGCGTATCCTAATTTTAATTTTCTTTGCAAATAAGAAGTAGATGCACGTCCTGCTTCTATCACACACACACGAGCATCTTCATATAATTCATCGTCATCTTCATTCTCGTCATCTAGGGTGCTTTCGAAAATACTTTTATCTGCTGATATAGATCCTGTGCTTAATGCTATCTCTTCAGTTACTTCGTCTCTATATGTATCGCCCAAATATTTTACAACTTTTTTAACTTCGGCTTCTGATATGAATGCGCTCTGGAGTCTTTCTGGTTGGGCATCGCCCGATGAATAGAGCATATCTCCAGCTCCCAAGAGCTTTTCTGCTCCACCAGCGTCGAGAATCGTGCGGGAGTCTATCTGTGAAGAGACCTTCAAGGCAACCCTTGCCGGAATATTTGCCTTGATTAGGCCAGTAATGATGTTTACTTCCGGGCGTTGGGTGGAAAGTATCAAATGAATGCCAACTGCTCTGGACATTTGCGCCAAACGTACGATGGCGGATTCCAATTCTCTGGGGTAAGAACTCATAATATCCGCCAATTCATCTATTATAATAATTATATAGGGCATTCTCTCAGCATCAATCTCTACTTTCTCACCATTACTATTGGTTTTAGTTTGTTTCTTGCCAAAGACATTACTATGATATGATTCTATGTCTCGTACAGATTCTGCTTCCAAAATATCATAACGGCGATCCATTTCTTTTGCTGTCCATTTTAAAGCCAGGATAGTTTTTTTTGCATCAGTTATTACTGGAGTAAGTAAATGCGGGATTTTATTATAAAGAGTTAACTCGACACGTTTTGGGTCTATCATTATAAACTTTAGATCATCTGGTCCGTTTCTATAAAGAAGGGAGGTAATCATTGAGTGGATGGTTACTGATTTTCCAGAGCCAGTCGTACCAGCAACCAAACAATGTGGCATTTTTGCCAAGTTGCCAAAGATAGCTTTCCCAGAGATACTCCGACCTAGCGCAGTGGTTAGAGGTTTAGCAGAGTTCTGAAATTTTTCGTCAGCGAGTAGGGTCGCTAGACCAACTATCGATTTTGCTTTATTTGGAATTTCGATCCCCACCAATGATTTACCGGGGATAGGGGCTTCTATTCTGATTGGATGTGCCGCAAGTGATAATGCTAAATCATTTTGGAGTCCTACAATACGTGAAAGTTTTACACCTTCGGCTGGTTTAAGCGCATAACGGGTAACAGTTGGACCTACGGTAATTTCATCCATCTCTACTTCGATGCCAAAATTTGCCAATGTGCGTTTTATTATATTCGCATTGGCTTTGATATCACCGGTGTTTGGTCTGCCATGATCTTCTTCAAGGAGTGAGAGTGAGGGAGGAGTATAATTAGAAAAGTTTACTTTTCTTTTTTTAATCAGAATCTCTTCCTCATCATTTTCTTCCTTATTTTTTCCAACTCCTAAAGCGTTTTTTATTTTTTCTCCAATTTCCCCCCGCTCTTCTTTTTGAGGTATAGATTTTTCTATTTCTTTAATTTCTTCTATATTCAACTTAGAAATTGGTTCTTCTTTTTTTCTTGCGATAACTCCCCAAACTTTTTTCAAAAACGGCATCAGATTAAATTTCATGTCAAATATTACCAGAATTGAAATCACCAGCATTGCACCAAGAAAAATAGTGCTGGCGTATTTATCAAAAAGGGCAACAAGAGGTGTAGATAAAACTTCTCCTAAAAGTCCTCCAGAATTTTCTCCGGAAACGATATCTATGATGCCCAAACCTGAAAGCAGGAACATTATCCCACTTACTGCGCTTCGAGGTCCAATGTCTGGGGCTTCGCTTTTCATATATGAAAATCCGAGTAGAAGTAAAAGAACCGGGAGAAGGATGTAACCAACACCGAGTAGATAATGAAGTTTTTCATAAATAAATTTACCCGCCATTCCCGCCATATTAAATGCAGACATTAAGAAAATTAGCGCAAAAACAAAAAAGACTATTGCTAGTATTCCGTGTTTTGTTTGAGTTTTTAATCCTAAAGAATTTTCTTTATTATTTTCTTTTACTTCCTTTTTCTTTCCATTATCATTTCTTGCCATGACAGTATTTTAGCACAAAAAAATATTTTCCTCTCTTTAATTATGGGCAAAAGATATTAGATGGGTTTATAATAATATTCTTCTTTATTAATTAGGATAAAAAGGTAAATGTCTTTTACATTACCCCTCTTGACTTTTTGTGTCCTTTATGTATAATGGACATATGTTAAAAGACAATAATAATGAAAAGGACTCAAAACATGACCTTAATCTAACTATAAAGGACATACCTTCTCCAATTTTTTACAGTAGATCAAATAAGCTTGTAACAGGATTGTATATGGTAACGGACATTATAAATATTGATGAACCACTTAGAAATAAGTTAAGGACATTGGGGGTAGAAATCGTATCAGGAGCGCACACTTCACCAATCCAAATTACTAGTAAAATCAATGAAATCGTGTCCTTTTTAGAAATTTCTTCTGCTTTGAATTTAATTTCACAAATGAATTGCGATGTTCTTAAAAAAGAATTTGTTAATCTAAAACTTTCTATTCAGGAAACTGATCGTACAAAAACACTATGGTTTGAAGGTTTTTTGGACAATTCCTCTGGAGATGTTGAAAACCAAATCGAGGATCAGTCATTGCTTGATGACCAAAAAAGTTTTATTGGACATAAAAATTTATTAAGGACACAGCAAATAAGCACAACAGTAGGTGTCCAAAAAGGAAGTACTTTAATGAAAGCTTTGGCTGAAAAAACTTCAAGTCTTTTAAAGAAATCAACTATTAGCAATAAAGTAAGTATCTATAATTTTGATATTTTAAAACAAAAAAGACGAGAAGAAATAATAAGAATCTTAAGGACAAGTAACAAGAATGGTTACACGATAACAGACATAAAAAATAAATCTAAAGGACTTTTTGTTCCAGTAGAAGCGCTTCTTTCTTGTAGTGAAAAGACGCTACAGAGAGAATTGATATCGATGGTGAAAGATCATGTCCTTTATAAAACAGGAGAGAAGCGCTGGAGTAAATATTTTATCTCTGAATCCTTGCTTTCTGTCTAAAAATATGTAATACTCGGATTGTGGAAAGGTTTAATAGAAAGATACCTAAAATTCGTAAAAAAACGAGTTATCCACATAATATATTGCTCTATCTTGTGGCGATATATTATAATGATGTTGTTGTGTTTATGAATTGCACTTAGTGTGGTTTATATTCGTAACAAATTGTATTTATTTTCATTCATGATTTCGTCGAAAAAATCCTGAAGGAAAATAGATGGCAAGGTCATTGAAAACTGAATAGTCGTGTTTGTTTCGGTTTTTGATGTTTTCAACCGAGGGCCTTATGGGTTCTAGGTTGAAGTTTAAAGTTATCTGATCGTTTTCATTATCTGCTACATTATTAGCCCCGACTTTAAAATCGGGATTCTCGATTTTGACAAATCGAAATTGGGATAATTATTAATTAATTAATTTGCGGATAAGAAAAAACGATAGGAAAAATACGCTTTTAGTTTTGTCGAAACTAATTAATGGCGTAGAAAATTAGAAAAAATTTATGAGTAATTTATTAAGTATAAAATCAAAATACCTTCTTGGTGTTGTGATTGTTGCTGGTCTTGCTCTTGCTTTTGCTTTCGCAATGTTTGCGACAACAGCTTCAGCTGCTTGCTCTATCACTACTACATTGAGGGTAGGTTCTAGTGGCGCTGAAGTTCAATGTCTTCAGTCAGCATTGGGCATTACTGCAGATGGTAGCTTCGGTCCAATAACCAAAGCTGCTGTTATGGCTTTCCAATCTAATTCAGGATTGGTAGCTGATGGAGTATTTGGTCCTTTGTCTAGAGCTGTTTGGATGGGCAATACTGCAGGTGGAGGTTCAGGATCTTATCCAGCAGGTTGCGCATCAAGTTCTGGATTTAGCACAACTACAGGTGAACCATGCGCTGGTTCAACATCTTCTGTTCCTGGTTGTATGCCTGGCTATATGTACAGTTCAACAACTGGCGCAAAGTGCGACGGTTCTACAACAGGTGGAAGCGCTTCCGCTTTGACTGGCGGAGCTGGTGCGATTACCATAACTGCTTCAGGAACATACTCGAGTGAGGATGTTGGAGAAGGTGATGAAGATGTAAAAGTTATGGCAGTTGATATTGAAGCTGACAATAATTCAGATGTCCAGCTCTTGTCAGCAAAAGTTGAATTCATTCAAGATACTGCGGGTGATCCAAAACAACTTTGGAAATATGGATCAGAAGTATCTGCATGGTTCGACGGAGAGAAAGTTGGAAGTGCAGATACTGATGATTTTTCAAAGTCAGGAAACTACTATTCAGCGACTATCACTCTTGATGGTGTTGTATTAAAAGCGGGAGAGAAAGAAGAGCTAACATTCGCTGTTTCAGCTCTATCAAGTCTTGAGTCAACTGACATTGATACTGACGATTGGAATGCTGACCTTATC
>CAYIUH010000020.1:0-8403 GCA_964366625.1 uncultured Candidatus Saccharibacteria bacterium | reverse complement strand
AAGAATTCGAAGGACGCAAACTTACTGTCAACGAAGCTCGCCCAATGGAAGCTCGTCCGCCACGAAGTGGAGGTAATGGTGGATATGGGGGGGGGAATGGAGGCGGACGCCGAGAATACTAAATTCATAAAGTATTGAACAAAAAATCACCCGCTTGGGTGATTTTTTGTTCTAAGTGTGATATATTGATTTTAATTTTGAGTGTGTAATTCAGTTCCGCCAGAGGACGGATAAAGTCCGAACGCTATTCTGAATCGATATGTTGGTTGAAGTTGAAAAATGTTTGAGTGTGTAGTTCAGTGGTAGAACGCTGTCCTGATAAGACAGAGGTCGAAGGTCCGATTCCTTCCACACTCACAGTGGCATTTTATTATTAAAGTAGGAATATTTATGGAAACAGAACCAATCCCATTTTCTCCAGAAGAAAACGAAAAAATAAATTTGAAGATTTTATATGCGGAAGATAATGAAATGGTGAGGGAAACACTTTTGGAATTATTTGAATTACGGTACACTTCAGTTGAAAGTGTATCAAATGGACAAGAATTAATGAATAAACTTTTTGTGGAAGGCGTTAATTATGATTGTGTCATTACAGACAACTCTATGCCTGTAAAAACAGGACTAGAAGCGCTTCAAGAAATTCGAGCTAATGAAAAACTTAAAAATATTCCAGTTATAGTGTTAACAGGTGATGATCTGAAAATAGGGGATGAAGTTAGAAATTTGGGTGCCACTTGCATAGGAAAACCACCCGATATTGAAAAATTATTTGAAAAAATTGAAAAATCAGCTAGGATTAAATAAATTAAAACATCGCAAACTAAGACATCGGATATCCAAGTAGGCAAAATTTTAAAATTTTATCTTTAAAAATGTTACCGCAAGAAAATTATAAATTAAATAATGAAGGAGTTTTTTATCAACAATTCTTGCCGTTTTCTTTGACGGTGGTGGTTTTTTTGATTCTAGGCGCTTTATTTTATTTTGTCATTTATATTTTAAACTTGATCCCCAATACTGAACAGATTGCGCTCAAAATAAGATGGTATGATGTCTTGATCGGTGGCACAATTTATCTCAAAACTTCTGTGGACTTTGCTATTTTCATGGGGCGACTCATGACTTCCAACCCAGGATGGAGGAATCGGATGGCAATAGAGATAGGTACGGCGCTTGGGAACGGCCTCGGGACCATCATTGTCTTGATTATTTGGACTTTCTTTAAAGAAGTTGAATGGTTACTGGGGTTAATGATTTTATTAGCATCATTGGTGCTCTTTGAATTAGCTTATGCCTCGCTCGAACATTTCGCAAACTGGGAAGGAGGGAACAAGATTAAAAAATATATTTACTGGACAATGGACAACGGACTCGAGGTGGTTTTGAAATTTACCGGACCAATTACTCGAAAAGTTCTACCCGATTTAGGAGAAAAGTTGAAAGGTAGCCAGTCATTACCCTGGAAAAAACTTCTATTTTTTTCTTTTTCTGTTCCGTTTATTCTGGGGCTCGATGATTTTGCCGGTTATGTTCCTCTATTCAATATCATTAATGTTTTCGGTTTTAGTATTGGTGTAATAGGTTCACACATGGTTCTCAATATCGCTCTTTTTATCAACCCTTCCGCCACGGTCAGAATAGTACGGAACGAGTGGGTGTCATTTTTTGGGGCTTTAGCATTCGTAGGTTTGGGTGTTTGGGGGTTGATCGAAGTCATCAAAATTTTCTTTCATTAATTTTGATCTAGAATCTTGGGTGTCGTATGGGGGTTGCGGGGTATTTGCATGAGGTGTGCAAATATGGTATATTATACAATATGAGCACAGTAACAATACCAAAAAATGAATATCAAAATTTAGTTTTTCAAGCAAAGGCATATCAAAAGATTGCTTCTGATTTTGCGTCTCAAATTACGGAAAGACCCATAGAAAGTATAATTTCTAATTTTAGGAATACAGGTAAATATAATAAAGATTTCTTGAGTGATCTTCATGATGGTCTAACAGATCTACGAAAATCAAAGGCATGGAAATCGAAATAGTAACGCTTAAAGTAAATGTTTATATAAAAAAACATCTACTAATAAATAAATGGAAAAAAGCAATAGCGTTATTTAAAACAAATTTTAAACATCCTTCGTTGAATACTGAACTCCTTGAACCAAAAGAAGAAATGATCTATTCTTTTCGCATAGATAAAAAATACAGAGCATTGTTTGTTATAAAAAATAATACTGCTTTTGTTTTTCGTGTTACCAATCATTACAGATGATCCACATTTACGTTTTTAGGCCCTTTGTTTTATCATGTTTTTATATTATTATATAATAAAGGTCTAACGCCTTTGTTTTTATGGTAGATGCGTCACAAAATTCAAATACAAGTTTACCCGCTTCTGGTGGAAGTCCCTGGTGGAAACCGGCGATGCAGGTATTTGGCGAAGTTTCGACTTGGATAGCGGGGCCGGCGATATTGGGCGCAGTGGGTGGGAGTTGGTTGGATAAACATTATGGAACCAAGCCGACATTTCTCATCATTTGCTCGGTAGTTGCTTTTGCTGTTTCTATCCATGGGATTTTCAAAACAATTAAAAAATATGGAGATAAGCTGAAGGATTCAATAAAAAATCAGGAATAAGACTTGTTCCGTGCTCAATTTTTAATTGCGGGGCATAACGATAAATATTATAAATTAAAATTTTAGTACCAGGATGACTGAAGCAAAAGAATTAAATAAAATAAATGAGGAAGTTTCGCACGAAGTTACACTCTACGCCGAGCCGATAGCGCATTATGGAAATTTTACAATAACCAATGCGCTTGCTACATCGTGGGCGGTGGTTGGAATTATTTTGATATTTTCTGTTATTCTTCGTAAAAAAATGAAGGAAGTTCCAGGTAAATTTCAAAATATTTTTGAGCTTGTGTCTGAAACTGCGCTTTCGCTTTTTGATCAAGTTACAAACAATCGCAAGCTTTCACTCCAAATTTTTCCTTTCGCTATCTCGGCTTTCTTTTTTATTTTACTTAATAATTGGTTTGGCATACTTCCGTTGGGAGGTTTTGGTTTGATCGAGCGTGGCGAGCATGGTCTTGCTTTTTTACCATTTCTTCGTGGCGGTACAGCTGATATCAATACAACATTAGCCCTTGCGGTAATGGCGGTTTTGGGCGCAAATATTTTTGGAATATTTTCTATTGGTGTCTGGAAAACTTTTAATAAGTATGTTAATCTAAAGGTGCTCGGAGGGATTTTCACCAAGATTCGCAAGAACCCAACAGTGATTATAGTAGCTCCGATTACGTTCTTTGTCGGTTTGATTGAAATAGCCGGTGAGTTTGCCAAGGTGGCATCGCTTTCTTTCCGTCTTTTTGGTAATATTTTGGCGGGGGAGGTTTTGCTAGCGTCTATTTCGGCGCTTTTAGCTTATGGCGCGCCAATCCCATTCTTCTTCCTAGAGATACTGGTGGGAGTAATACAGGCCTTGATATTCTCAATGCTTCTGGTGGTTTATTTTACCGTGGCCTCGCAAGATCACGACCATGATGAGCATGAGAGTCATGAAGAGCATAAATTAGTAACGGTTTAATTATAAATAATAGTCGAAACATTATTAGTATTAAAAAACAAAAATATGTCAACGGAATTTGCAAAAGCGTTTGTTATGGCGGTCGGAGTCGTTGGTCCAGCGATTTCCATCGGCTGGATAGGATCTAAGGCGATGGAATCGATCGGACGCAATCCAGAATCAGCGGGCAAAATACTTGTACCCATGCTTCTCTCGTGTGCGTTTGCTGAAGCTATCGCTATCTACTGTCTTGTTATCGCATTCTCGATTTAATTTTGTATCTTGAAAATTTAAAATAGCTTCTCTTGAAATGCAATCTATCTGGTGCTACTGCGCCAGCGAACCGCTCGGCCCGTCGGTTTGCGCAAGGCATTTCTCGAGAACTATTTTTAATTTTCAAATTTTTTATACATGGATTCAATCATTTCAACATTTCACATAGATTGGAAAATTATAATTGCCCAAGCGATTAATTTCAGCATTGTTCTTGTCGTTTTATATATTTATGCTTTGAAACCACTTTCAAAATTAATGTCTGAACGCAGTGAAAAGATAGAAAAAGGTATCGAGGAGGCAAAGAAATCAGATGAATTATTTAAAAAAGCCACAGAAGAATATGACAAAAATACGATAAAATTGCGTCAAATATCAATTGATGCTCAAAAGGAACTAAACAAAGACTTAGAAAAATTAAGAGCAGAAAATATAGAAAGAATTAAAAAAGACAACGAAGAATATGCAAAAAAAAGAATGGAGCAGATGCAAATTGACAAACAAGCCTTGATCGAATCAGCCAAGGGAGAAATAGTATCTCTTGCCACGCTAGCCGCAGAAAAAATACTTAGCAGCAAGCAAGATTTAAATAATATATAAAAAATAATTCATGACAACCATTACCAACAACACCATAGCAGAAGCAATATATTTGGCATTAAGGGACAAGACACACCATGAACAAGAAGACATAATTCATAGAATTATTGATTTTCTTTCTCGTCGCAGGCTGCTTTCTAAAGCTTCGTTAATAATTTCACAATTGGAAAAAATTATAAATAAAGCAGAAGGAAAATTGTCAGTAAGGGTGCATAGCGCAATTAAACTTGAAGAAAAAACAAAAATTTCGCTCTTGCATAGTCTAAAACATCGCTATTCTGTAAAGGAAATTACTCTGGAGGAAGTTTTAAATCAGAAGTTGCTGGGCGGAGTAAAACTCGAAATCAATGATGAAGTCATCGATCTGACACTTAAGAACCGCATGAATAAATTACAAGAACATTTAATAAAATAATCCAAGAAGCAATATGTCCAACAACACGATTGTAGAAAATTTAAAAAGAGAAATTGAAAATTTTAAAATACAAAATAAAGCCGAAAAAATCGGAAAGGTTTTGGAACTCTTTGACGGTATTGCGAAGGTCTCGGGTCTTTCTGATATTAAATCTTCCGAAATGGTTACTTTTTCAAATGCAAAAGGAGAACAATGCGTGGGTGTTGCGTTAAACTTGGAAGAAGACGCTGTAGGAGTAATTATTCTAGGGGACTTTTCTAAAATAAAAGAAGGAGATGAGGTGAGGGCTACCGGGAAAATTCTCGAAATTTCTGTCGGAGACAGTATTTTGGGAAGAGTGGTAAATGCAATTGGTGTGCCGATGGATGGTAAGGGCGCATTAAAAGCGACCAATGCTTATCCAATAGAAAAAGTTGCTCCGGGTGTTGTTACTCGTTTAAGTGTAGATCAACCTGTTGCGACAGGTATTAAAGTTATTGATGCTATTATTCCTGTGGGTCGAGGTCAGCGTGAACTTATAATCGGTGATCGTCAAACTGGCAAAACCGCATTGGCTATTGATACAATTTTAAATCAAAAAGGTCAAAATATGATCTGTGTTTATGTTTCGATCGGTCAAAAGGATTCCAAACTTCGCAAAATTGAAGCACGTCTAGAAAAAGGTGGCGCTATGGCATACACTATTATTGTTTCAGCCGGCGCATCAGAACCCGCATCGCTTTCCTACATTGCGCCTTATACAGGTGTATCGATTGCGGAATATTTCATGGATCAGGGTAAGGATGTATTGATTATTTATGATGATCTTTCTAAACATGCTGTGGCGTATCGAGAAATCTCACTTCTTCTTCGTCGTCCACCGGGTCGTGAAGCCTATCCGGGCGATGTTTTTTATTTACATTCTCGTTTACTTGAGCGCGCTTGTCGAAGAAACGAAAAGTATGGTGGAGGATCCATTACAGCATTTCCTATTATTGAAACCCAAGCAGGTGATATCTCGGCTTATATTCCAACAAACGTTATTTCTATTACTGATGGACAAATTTTTTTGGAAACCGATTTATTCTATAAAGGAATTCGTCCAGCGGTCAATGTGGGAAGTTCTGTTTCTCGGGTGGGCTCAAATGCGCAGATTAAAGCGATGAAGAAAGTTGCTGGCACACTTAAGCTTGATTTGGCGCAATTCCGAGAACTGGAAGCATTTGCTCAATTTGGTTCCGACCTTGATGATGCTACAAAACGCCAGCTTGAACGTGGCAAAAGGTCAGTTGAAATCTTAAAACAACTTCAATATGCGCCAATTAAACTACAACATCAGGTTGTTACAATGTATGCTCTGACTAAAGGTTACATGGATGATGTTCCAATAGAAAAGATTAAAGCATTTGAAGCTGGTCTCACGGAATACAGCGAAAATAATGCAAAAACTTTCTACAAAGAAATTATGGAATCAAAAATGTGGACCGAGAAAGGCGAAGCGGAATTAAAAAAGGTTATTGAGAATTATAAGAGTAGTTTTGTAAAATAATGGCTGGAATCCCGAACGAAAATAAAGTTTCGTACGGGACAGGCAAAAGAAATATCACATGGCGGGTACTAAAGAGATAAAGAGGCGAATCAAGTCCGTAAAGAATACTAAGAAGATAACCAAAGCGATGGAGTTGGTAGCTGCTTCAAAGATGAAACGATCCGTGAAAAATACTCTAGCTTCACGACTTTACGCAGAATATTCTTGGGAGATTTTACAATCTATCGGTCAAAATGTTGAGGATATCAAACATTTATTTTTCCTAGAAAAAAATAAAGAAGAAATGACGGGTAAAATACTTTTAATTTTAATTACTTCCAATCGTGGACTCTGTGGGGCTTATAATGCACAAGTGATCAAGAGAACACTATCATTATTGCGTCAAGTTTCCCATATGTCGGACATGGGGGAAACTAGGGTGGACATTGTCGCAGTGGGGAAAAAGGGCGACATTGCCATGCGTCGTGTGAATCAAAATATTTTAGCAAGTTTCTTTGAAATTCCCGACAGTGCATCGATTTCGGATATTCGACCTGTTGCTGATCTTGCATTAAGTGAATTTACTTTAGGGAAATATGATAAAGTTATTGTTGCCTATACTGATTTCGTTTCTGTTTTAGTGCAAAAGCCAAATATAAAACAGATTTTACCAATTTCCAAAACAGAGCTCAGGACATTAATAGAGAATGGGGGAGAAAACGGCAACTTGGGAGCTCGGCTCCCAAGTGGGAGTTTGGCTCCTCGTATCGATTATTTATTTGAAGGTAATAAGGAGAAATTTATCAGCACACTCGCAGAAAAATTAACCAGAATACAAATATACCAAATGCTTCTCGAGTCCAATGCTTCTGAACAATCAAGCCGTATGGTGGCAATGAAGAATGCCAGTGAAGCTTCCGGAGAAATGATCGATGATCTGACACTGATATTTAACAAAGCCCGACAGTCGAATATTACTAGAGAAATTTCAGAGATAAGCGCCGGTATGGCGAGTGTGTCATGATTAAATTATAATTAATTCTGCGAGTAATATTTTTTCTTAGCTTCCTTTTACACAACGTCGGCAGTTCGAAAAAACATTTCTCGCTTCATTTTTATGCAAACAGGTACAATCAAAAAAATAATAGGTCCGGTCGTCGATGTAGATTTTGGTGACACTTTACCAGATATTTATACTGCGCTCGAAGTAATTAATTCTTCGACAGCACCAGGACAAGCGGCGAAGAAGATCATTCTCGAGGTAGAGCAACACTTGGGTGGTGGACTGGTGCGTTCTGTGGCGATGGATACTACAGATGGGCTTGCTCGAGGAATGCAAGTTGCAAATACTGGCGCGCCGATTTCTGTGCCTGTTGGCGCTCCAACTTTGGGTAGAATTTTTAACGTCTTGGGTGAGGCAATAGATGACCTGCCTCGCATTGACACGCAAGTCAAGGCGGGCGGCAAAATACTACGGTTACCAATTCATCGTCTTGCTCCAGAATATGTAAAACAAGCAACCAAGGTTGAAATTCTTGAAACTGGAATTAAAGTTATTGACCTTATTTGTCCCGTGCTCAAAGGTGGAAAAGTTGGACTCTTTGGTGGCGCGGGTGTTGGGAAAACTGTCGTGATCCAAGAACTCATTCATAATATTGCTTCAAATCATGGTGGATATTCTGTTTTTGCGGGCGTGGGTGAACGAACTCGTGAAGGAAATGATTTATATCACGAAATGAAAGAGTCTGGAGTGTTACCAAAAGTTGCTATGGTTTTCGGACAAATGAATGAACCGCCTGGCGCACGTTTGCGAGTAGCGCTTTCAGGATTGACTATGGCGGAACATTTTCGTGATGCTGAGGGTAAAGATGTGCTTTTATTTATAGATAATATTTTTCGTTTTACTCAAGCTGGCTCTGAAGTGTCTGCGCTTCTCGGTCGTATCCCGTCAGCTGTGGGTTATCAACCAACCCTGGCAACAGAAATGGGAATTTTACAAGAACGTATTACTTCAACTGATAAAAGATCGGAAGAGCGT